>JBDTXT010000102.1:0-8164 GCA_040006035.1 Pseudonocardiales bacterium
TCTGGCCGCGCTCGACCTCGGACAGGTAGCCCAGGCTGACCCGGGCGCTCGAGGAGACCTCGCGCAGCGTGCGGCGCTGGCGCAGGCGCACACCGCGAAGGGTGTCGCCTACCACTTGGCGAAGCACTGGCATCGGGATGACCCCCTGTCCGGGAACGGCTCACTTCGGTTCTGGCTACGTTGATCCGCCCCAACGGTACCGGGCGGGGCTGGCCGAGGAGTGATGAGGCGAACGGCGTCCGCTCTCAGCGAACGTAACCGCCCGGGCCGGCGCCACATTCCGCCAGGAGTAGGTCCAGGCAGACCTGAACCGCCGCCGCGCGAATCGCCGCGCGGCCACCGGCCAGGCGATGCTCGCGCACGATCTCGTGGTGCGGTCCGGCTACGGCCGCGAATACCGTCCCCACCGCCTTGCCGTCCTGCGGGTCAGGCCCGGCCACGCCGGTGACGCCCAGGCCGAATGTCGCACCTAGGCGGCTGCGAGCACCGCGGGCCAGGGCCAGCGCGACCTCGGGATCGACGGCGCCGCACTCGGCGAGCAGTTCGTCACTGACGCCTGCCAGCGTCGACTTCAGGTCGCTCGCGTAGACGACCAGGCCGCCGCGCACGGTGGTGCTCGCTCCCGGTGGCTCGGTGAGCGCGGCGCACAGTTCGCCGCCGGTGAGTGATTCGGCCACTGCCACCGTCGCGCCGATCTCGCCCAGCCGCGCGTGCACCGCGGCCGGTGTGGTCATACGGTGGCGCGGGAGGCCCGGCCGTTGCGTCGCAGCCGCACCGCGCGGGCCACGTAGTCGGCACCGGTGGCCAGGGCCACCACGACAGCGGCGATCATGAAGACCCAGGCCAGGCCGAGCAGCCAGCCCGAAAGCGGCAGCACGAAGAGCCCGATCGCAACGCCCTGCAGCAGCGTCTTGACCTTGCCGCCGCGGCTGGCCGCGATCACCCCGTGGCGGATCACCCAGAAGCGGAGCACGGTGACCCCGACCTCACGCACCAGGATCACCACCGTCACCCACCACGGCAGATCGCCCAGCAGGGACAGTCCGACGAGGGCCGCCCCGACCAGGGCCTTGTCGGCGATCGGATCGGCCAGTTTGCCGAATTCGGTGACCAGATTGCGGCGACGGGCGATGTCACCGTCGAAACGATCGGTGATCGAGGCAACCGCGAACACCGCCCAGGCCCAGATCCGCCAGTCCGTCTGGTGTCCCCCGTGGTGGAACAGCGCGGCGATGAACACCGGCACGAGCAGCAGCCGGAACATGGTCAGGGCGTTGGCGATGTTCCAGGCCGACGCCGTGCTGGGCGGGTCGGCGATCGGGTCGGCCGTCACCGGCGGGGTCTTCACCACGAGGCGCCCCCGATCTGCGCGACCAGGTCGACACCTTCTGCGTCGAGCACGAAGGCAGGGACGAACTGCCCGCGCTGAATCTCCTCTGCCGGGCCGACCAGTCGGGTCGTGCCGTCGACGTCCGGGCCTTGATGGTCCGCGCGGCCGACCAACTCGTCCCCGATCTGTTCGACCAGCACATCAACCCTGGTGCCGACCCGGTCCTCAGCCCGCTGGCTCATCAGCTCCTCGGCCAGGGCGGTCACCCGCTCGACGCGCGCGGCGATCACTTCGGCGGCGAGCTTGGCGTCGATGCCGGCCGCGTCGGTGCCGTCCTCGTCGGAGTAACCGAAGACACCGACGACGTCGAGCCGCGCTTCGGTCAGGAACCGTTCCAGCTCGACGACGTCGTCCTCGGTCTCGCCCGGGAAGCCGACGATCACGTTGCTGCGGGCACCGGCGTCGGGCACGAACCCGCGGACCCGCGCAAGCAGGTCCAAGAACGACTCGGTCGACCCGAAGCGCTTCATCCGGCGCAGCACCGGGGCGCTGGCGTGCTGGAAGGACAGGTCGAAATACGGTGCGACGCCGGGCGTGCTGGCCAGCGCCTCGAGCAGCGACGGACGCAGCTCAGCGGGCTGCAGGTAAGAGACCCGGATCCGGTCGATGCCGTCGACGGCCGCGAGGCCGGGGAGCAGCTTCTCCAACGCGCGCAAGTCGCCGAGGTCCTTGCCGTAGGACGTCGAGTTCTCACTGACGAGCACGAGTTCGCGCGCGCCTGTCGCGGCGAGCCACTGGGCCTCGGCCAGAACCTCAGCCGGCGGGCGGGACACGAACGAACCGCGGAACGTCGGGATAGCACAGAACGTGCACCGCCGGTCGCAGCCAGAGGCCAGCTTCAAGTAGGCGACCGGGGAGTCGTCTAGCCGGGTGCGGGTGATGCCGCTGGGCAGCCAGGCGTGGCCTGGGACGGCGACCTCGGCCACGGCGGCGGGGCGCAGCGCGGGCGCCACGGGCAGCAGGGTGCGGCGGTCACGCGGGGTGTGCGGCGTAATCGGCCGGCCCGCGGCGACGTCGTCGAGGCGGGCGGCGATGTCGGCGTAGGAGTCGAAGCCGAGTACCGCGTCGGCCTCGGACAGCGACTCGGCCAGCTCAGCGCCGTAACGCTCGGCCAGGCAACCCACCGCAACGACCTTCTTGCCGGTATCGGCGGCGGCCAGCACGGTGTCGATCGAGTCCTTCTTGGCCGAGTCGATGAATCCGCAGGTGTTGATCACGACGACGTCGGCGTCGTCACCGTCAGTCAGCGTCCAGCCGCCCGCCCCTAGCCGGCCGGCCAACTCTTCGGAGTCGACCTCGTTGCGGGCACAGCCCAGCGTGACCAGGGAGACGCTGCGAGAGGCCTGTGACACGTGAGCAGGTTACCCGCGCACGCGCCGACCGCTCGCCCACGACGCCCGGCTGCAACACTTCGGCGCCATGAGCGCGTCGTACGGGACATGATCCCTTTGCCTACCCACGACGGCTGGGCAGCCGCAGCGCAACCCGGCGCTGACGTTGCTGCCTTCGCCCGCCGCAGCGGTCTGGACCTGCTGCGCTTCGCCTATCTGCTCTGCGGCGATCGCCATCGGGCCGAGGATCTGCTGCAGGACGTCCTGCTGTCGATGTATCGGCGCTTCCCCGGCGAGCTGCCGTTGGACAACCCGGTGGGTTACGCCCGGCGCGCGCTGGCCAACGCGAACATCAGCTGGGCCAGGCGCCGATCCAGCACCGAGGTGGTCGTCGACCTGTTCCGCGACGCGGCAGTCCCGACCGGGAGCGACCCGGCCGATCGAGACGCACTGTGGCAGGCGCTGCGGCGGCTGCCCGTGCGACAGCGCACGGTTCTCGTCCTGCGCTTCTACGAAGACGCAACCGACACCGACATCGCCGCCGCGCTGGACTGCCGGCGCGGCACCGTTCGTAGCCTCGCATCGCGCGGGCTGGCCGCCCTGCGCGCAGACCACACACTCGATACCGACACCCCCGAAGGAGGCTCGCGATGAGCGACATCGACAACGCCCTGCGCACGATGCTGCGAGAGCGTGCCACCGACATCACGACTCTGCCGACCCGGTTCGACGACCTGTCGAGCCTGGACGCTGTCGCGGGTCTGGCGCACCGCCCGAATCACCGAACCCATTGGGCCACCTTCGCGGCCGCCGCGGCCGTGGTCGTCGGCATCGCCAGCGTCACCGTCGCGCTGCGCGACCGCGACACCCACCACTCGCAGCCGGTCCGACCGGTGACCCCGGTGACCCCCCCGGTGACGCCCCGGGTGACACCCCCGGTGACACCCCCGGTGACAGCGTGTACCACCACCCTGCCTGCGGCGTGGACGCCTGCCGCCTCGACACTCGGTGCGACGAGTGCGATCGCCATCGCTGTCTCGTCGACGGGTTCCGTGCTCGCGACCCGGGACTTCGGCGACAAGCGCGACGTCGTCATCGTGGAACGCGGTTCGGCCCCCCGTTCTATCTTCACCGTGCCCGACCCGGACCAGAAAACAGTCGACAACGGATCGCTCGAAGGCAAGTGGGCGCTGGTGCCGGTCTTGCGCGTGCCGCGCAATGCCAACGGGGTCATTGGGACGGTGGCTGCGATAGTCCTCGTCGACACGACGAACGGTAGAACCCGCACGATCGAAACCGTGACCGACGCCGAACACCAGGCGGGTCACCGGACCATCGACGGCGCAATACTGCGCGACGGCCATGTCTACTGGGACTTACGCCCGTCCTACGCGTCGCAGGCAGGCACGGTCCTGGACTACGAGATCGCCACCGGACAGCGCCGAACGATCTTCTCGGGCCAGGTCAGCGCCCCCGAGGCGGATGTGGTCCGCGTCTTCTGGGGCGACGGCTCGGCTGCCTCCTCTGCCCCTGCGCCCGAGCCGCTACCGCCGGTCGTCGCAGCCGCGACCCGACCCGCTCGGTCGCGAGCCACCCTGAGCACCGACGGCTCCTACTACGCCTGGGTCGACAGCAAGACCCGAATCGGCTGGTGGGCGCCGGGTGCCGCGGCCCCGACCTACGTGACGTTGCCGGCCGACGCGGCCCCGGGCGACGACCCGTCGGCCGGCGTGATCGTGGCTGGTCCGTACGTCTACCTGAACGGCGAAACAACGGACGGCAGCTACTTCGTGCTCGACATGCGGACCCGAGCGCTGGCCAAGACCGCCGCCCTGTTGCGGTTCAGTGGCGGCGGTGTCTTCGCCGGCTATCGCGACGCCGGTGGTCCGAAGGCCGATCCCATCGCTACGTTCGTGCTGGACACCGCAACGCTGCCCGGCCTGCACTGCTGACGCAGCGCCGGCGAGTTCGGTCCGGTGCAGCGGATGATCGCGGCCGTAGCGTTCTAACCAAGGTGAACTCAGTTGCGGTCGAGCGCGGGGAGGGTGCGCTGAGCGGGGAGACGAAGCTGTCGGAGTTCGCGGCTGAGCACTCCGTCGCGCTGACCCGCTTCGCCTACCTGCTCTGTGGTGATCACCAGCTCGCCGAGGATCTGGTCCAGGACGCTTTCGTCGCGCTGTACCGCCGCTTCGGCGAGACGATGACGATCGCGGCCCCGGTCGCCTATGCGCGGCGGGTGATCGTCAACGGGCAGATCTCGCGGGCCCGCAAGCGATCCAGCCACGAGACGATCACCGATCAGGTCCCCGAATCCAGTACGCCAGCAGGCGATTCGGGCGAGCAGGACGCGATGTGGCAGGCCCTGGCTTTGCTACCGGGCCGGCAGCGCGCGGTTCTCGTGATGCGGTTCTACCTCGGCCTGCCCGAGGCCGAGATCGCGAGCGCGCTGGACTGCCGCGCGGGCACGGTGCGCAGCCTCGCAGCCCGCGCCTTCGTTGCGCTGCGCGCGCACCCCGCGCTCCGTGGGGTCCGCTCCGAGGAGGCCCGATGAACGACCAAGACGTCGAGCGCGTGCTGCGCACGACGCTGACCAACCGCGCCGGCACCGTGACCAACGGACCCGCGTGGAACGCGCAGGACGACGTCAGCACTCGGCGCACCCGGCGGCGCGCCCGCTGGCTCGCTCCGCTGGCTGCGGCCGCTGTCATCCTGGCCGTGGTCGGCGGCGTATTTGCCTTACGTTACAACGACAAACCTCCCCAATCGACGCCTGCGGCCATCGATCAGACACCGATCCCGGCCGGCATGAAGGCCGTCGACACACTCGGCGTGGAGATCTTCATACCGGCTGCCTACTCGGTCGACACCGGCTGCGGCGACCGCGCCGTGCTCCGACCAGTTCCGTTCCCGGGAGCACCGCCTTCGTGTCCCACTAGTCGTGACTCCATCGTGGCGATCAGCCCGTCCAAACCACCAGCGGCTCGTGGCTGCACCGAGCAGATCGCACTCGGCGGCGAACGAGCCTGCCTCAGTGACACCGCAACCGCCAGCATTCCGTCGATTGACACGTTCTCGGTGTATTGGCCCCAGCACCGGGTCGCCATATCGGCGCTCGGGCGCGACCGGGCGGTCCTGCTGCGGATCATTCGTAGCGCGCATGCGGTGCCGGTCGATCGGCACGGTTGTCCGGCTGCCCGAGACCCGATCGAAGCCCCGGGCCAGCACGATCCGGCTGCTGTCGGCGGGGCGCCGATAGTCCCCGCCCAACGCCACGCCAGTTCGATGAGTGTCTGCTGGTACATCGCCCATCGGCTGGTCGCCTCAGCCGGCCTGGGCACCAAGGACACGGCGTCCGTTCTGCATGCCGCGGCTGTGCAACCGACTTGGTTCTCCCCTGTCGGATCCCCCGGCTGCGGAGCGGTTGATCGCACCGACGCGGTCATCCTTGGCGTGCGCTACTCGGGTGGGGGCTCAGCGGAGGGCATCGTGCGGCTGGCCGGCTGCCCTTGGCGCGGCTCGGCAGGCGGCCAGGATGGGTTTGTCGTGATCCTGGCGCGGCTCGCGGGGATGCCGCTCACCTTGGGCTATCCACCGCCGCGCTGATCCAGTTCGCTACCGTTCGCTGATGTCTGCACCGAGCGTCGTGATCCGTCGTGCCCGCACGGCCGACGTGCCGGCGATCAAGGCGATCGTCGACATCTACGCCGGCTCCGGACGCAAGCTGCTGGCCAAGGAACTCGTCGAGCTGTACGAGGACGTGCAGGACTTCCGGGTAGCCGAAATCGACGCCACCGTCGTGGGTTGCGGCGGGCTGCACGTGCTGTGGGCCGACCTGGGCGAGGTGCGCACCCTCGCGGTGGATTCGGTCCATCGCGGCACCGGCATCGGCGCGGCGGTCCTCGACGGCCTGATCGGCGGGGCGCGCGAGCTCGGCCTGACCCGGCTGTTCGCGCTCACCTTCCACACCGGCTTCTTCGCCCGGCATGGCTTCACCGAGATCGACGGCACGCCGGTGGACCCGGACACCTATGCCGCGCTGCGCCAGTCCTACGACCCGGGGGTGGCCGAGTTCCTGGCCCTGGAATACGTCAAGCCGAACACCCTGGGCAACACCAGAATGTTGCTCAAGCTGTGACATTGCGTACCGCGCGCCTCACGTGTCACATCCGTACCGGGCGTTAGCGTCCGTGAATACGGAGGTGATCACTGTGACCACTGCAGATCGGATCGACCCGATCTATCGATCCTGGGCCCCGACTGTCGTCGTGGCCGACCAGGACGAGTACCTCGGCAAGCATCGCCGTCCTGGCATGCGCACGTTCTCGCTCTACCGCATGTTTTATTCAGCACGCCATCTGAAGCGCGGGCGCTGACGCAGGTTTTTTTCGAAGGTGGCCACCCACCCGCCGATCGGCGGTTAGGTGGCCATTTCGGCGTGTAAGCGCGCCCAGCGGGCACAGCAGTCCTCACACCGCGTCGGCGTCTGGCCCGTCATAGGCGTCGTCGTGGACCACCAGATCCTGCGCGGTGCCGCCGTTCTTGAGCGTGTACAGCAGCCCGGCCAGCTCGTCGGGCAGCACCAGCACCTCGCGGGCCTTGGACCCCTCGGACGGGCCGACGATGCTGCGCGACTCCATCAGGTCCATCAGCCGGCCGGCCTTGGCGAAGCCCACCCGCAGCTTGCGCTGCAGCATCGAGGTCGAACCGAACTGGGTCGACACCACCAGTTCGACCGCTGAGAGGAACAGGTCGAGGTCGTCGCCGATGTCACCGTCGACCTCCTTCTTCTCCGCCTGCGGGGCTGTGACGTCGTCACGGTAGGTCGGCTGCAGTTGCGTCTTGCAATGCGCGACGATGCTGTGGATCTCGGTGTCGGTGACGAACGCACCCTGCATGCGCGCCGCCTTGGAGGCACCCATCGGCAGGAACAGACCGTCGCCCTTCCCGAGCAGCTTCTCGGCACCGGGCTGGTCGAGGATGACCCGCGAGTCGGCAAGGGAGGACGTCTTGAAGCTCAGCCGCGACGGCACGTTGGCCTTGATCAACCCGGTGACCACATCGACGGAGGGCCGCTGGGTGGCGATGACCAGATGGATGCCCGCGGCGCGCGCGAGCTGGGTGATGCGCACGATCGAGTCCTCGACGTCGCGCGGGGCGATCATCATCAGGTCCGACAGCTCGTCCACGATCACCAGTAGATACGGGTAGGAGCTATAGACCCGCTCGGAGCCGGGCGGCGCCACGAGCTCGCCGCTCTGCACCTTGCGGTTGAACTCGTCGATGTGACGCACGCCCGAGGACTCCATGTCTTCATAGCGCATGTCCATCTCGCGGACCACCCAGCCGAGGGCCTCGGCGGCCTTCTTCGGATTGGTGATCACCGGGGTGACCAGGTGCGGAATCCCTTGGTAGGCAGCGAATTCGACCCGCTTGGGGTCGATGA
>JBDTXT010000103.1:0-8003 GCA_040006035.1 Pseudonocardiales bacterium
CTGGAGTCACCCCAGGCCGCGCTGGTCAGCTCGGCCGGGCAGCGGGTGCTGAACTTTTGTGCCAACAACTACCTCGGCCTGGCCGACCATCCCGACGTGGTGGCCGCGGCCAAAGAGGCACTGGACGAGTGGGGCTTCGGGATGGCCAGCGTGCGCTTCATCTGCGGCACGCAGGTCCAGCACACCAAGCTGGAGCGCCGGCTGTCGCAGTTCCTGCGCACGGAAGCGACGATCCTGTACTCGTCCTGCTTCGATGCCAACGGCGGGCTGTTCGAGGTGCTGCTCGACGACCAGGACGCCGTGATCTCCGACGAACTGAACCACGCCTCGATCATCGACGGTATCCGGCTGTGCAAAGCGGCCCGCTCGCGCTACCGCAACCGCGACATGGCTGACCTGGAGGCCAAGCTCGTGGCGGCCTCCGGCGCCCGGCGTCGGCTGATCGCCACCGACGGCGTGTTCTCGATGGACGGCTACCTAGCGCCGCTGGCCGAGATCTGCGACCTGGCCGAGCGCTACGACGCGATGGTCATGGTCGACGACTCGCACGCGGTTGGCTTCGTCGGAGCGACCGGTGCCGGGACACCGGAACTGGCTGGCGTACAGGACCGGGTCGACATCGTGTCCGGAACGCTAGGCAAGGCACTCGGCGGTGCGTCGGGCGGCTACATCAGCGCGCACGCCGAGATCGTCGAGCTGTTGCGGCAGCGCTCGCGGCCCTACCTGTTCTCCAATGCCGTCGCCCCGTCGGTGGTCGCGGGCTCACTCGCGGCGCTGGACCTGGTGGCCGGCAGCACGGGGCAGCGCGAGGCACTGCGTCGCAACACCGCACTGTTCCGGCAGCAGATGACCGATGCGGGTTTCGACCTGCTGCCGGGCGAGCACCCGATCACGCCGGTCATGTTCGGCGACGCCGCGCTGGCCGCCCGGATGGCCGAGGCGATGCTCGAGCACGGTGTGTACGTCATCGCGTTCAGCTACCCCGTGGTGCCACCGGGCAAGGCGCGCATCCGGGTGCAACTCTCCGCGGCGCACTCTGAGGCCGACGTCGAGACATGCGTCCAGGCCTTCGTCGCCGCCCGCGCCACCGTGACCGCCTGACCCACCCTCATTTCCCCGCTGGTGCTCGGCTTGGCGCGCCTGAACCGGCTACCAGCGGGGAAAAGTGCGGCTGGATCAGCGTGCGTCGGCGCGAACCGCGTTGGCCAGGATCGCGTCGTGCACGTAGCGCGCCAGGCCCGGCGCCAGGTCGTCGTAGTGCTTGCTGAACCGCTCGTCGGCGACGTACATCTCGGCCAGGCCGCGGTGGATGTCGTAGCCGCACTCGTAGAACCACCTGGTGATGCCCTGCCGGTGCGCCTCGGCCAGGGCCATAGTGCGCTCACTGTCCGGCGCGGCACCAGAACCCATGGCCTCGACGAGACCGCGCTCGTTCGCGTCAGCCTCGGCCTTGATCTGGAGCCAGTCGTCCTTCGTGTACGCGGCCGCGCGCTGCTGTGATTGCTGGTAGGCCGGCGTGTCGCCCCACCGCTGCTCGGCCTCGGCCACGAACTGTTCGCCGTAATAGTTCTCGCCGAAGATCTCGAACTGCTCCTCGGGCGTCAACAAGATACCCATCTGTCGTGCCTCCATCTCCTTCTCGATTGCGGCCACCATCCTCAGGTGCCGCTCTATGCGGGTGCGCAGCAGACGGTGCTGGCTACGCAGGTGGTCGTCGACCCCCGAACCCGGGTCGGCGAGGATCTCGCCAATTTCGTTGAGCCCGAAGTCCAGCTCGCGGTAGAACAGGATCTGCTGCAGCCGCTGCAGGTCGTCGCGCGAGTACTTGCGGTAGCCCGCCGCGCTACGCCCGCTCGGGGTGAGCAGGCCGATCTCGTCGTAGTGGTGCAGGGTGCGCACCGACGTGCCGGCCAGTTCAGCCACTGCACCAATTGGGTACTCGACGTCGTCCATGCGCCCACTGTGCAGCCTCACGCAACGTGAGGGTCAAGTGCTGGGATCATCCGCAGACCGCTCGGGAGGTCAGTGTCGCCGATCTGGTCGAAATAGCTGGCGACGAACGGCGCGGTAAGGATGTTCTGCGCGGGAATGCCAGCACCCTCGAGCCAGCGCATGCCGCTCGTGGTTCGAGCACCCGGCGTCGGTCATCAGCCCCGCCACGGCTGCACCTTGGCGAGGGTTCACGGCGCTGCGCAGCGAATCGTGCTCGTTGAGACGAATGTCTCCTCATTGCCGGAGACATCCAACTGGATGTCGTAGGACGCGACCGAGCGTAAGACGCCCCGTTGCTTGGCGTCCACGTGGGTGAGGCCGGGCACTGGACCCGCCGCTTTTGCATCGGTTACATGCGCGAAACACGCTGCGACACATTGCCGAAACAGCGAACCCCCAGTGTTCCCGTCAAGCGCGCGACCTCGTCGCGCCCCGGACCGACAAGGGGAGCCTCTGTGTCACAAGTGGCGCTAGCAGTGGACTCGACGATCGACACGGGCAACACCGCGTGGATGCTTACCTCCGCGGCACTCGTGTTGCTGATGACGCCGGGTCTGGCGTTCTTCTACGGCGGCATGGTCCGTGTGAAGAGCGTCCTCAACATGCTCATGATGAACTTCATCTGCATCGCCGTCGTCGGCGTGCTGTGGTGCATCTACGGGTTCTCCATGGCCTTCGGTGAGCCGCACAAGAAACTCATCGGGTGGACGGGCGACTTCGTCGGCCTGGGCAATCCCGATGTCGTGCTGACCCAGGCCTGGGGCACGCTGAAGATTCCGGTGCTGGTGTTCGCGATGTTCCAGCTCATGTTCGCGATCATCACGCCCGCGCTGATTTCGGGTGCAGTCGCCGACCGGACCAAGTTCTGGGGTTGGACTCTGTTCGTCGCGCTCTGGGCGACGCTCGTCTACTTCCCCGTCGCCAACTGGGTCTTCGGCAGTGGCTGGATCCTCAACAAGCTGAACGCCGAGGACTTCGCCGGCGGCACCGCGGTGCACATCAACGCCGGCGCAGCCGGCCTGGCTTTGGCCATCGTCCTGGGCAAACGCGTCGGTTGGCGTCGTGATCCCATGAAGCCGCACAACGTACCGTTCGTGCTGCTCGGCGCCTCGCTGCTGTGGTTCGGCTGGTACGGGTTCAACGCCGGATCCGAGGGCGGTGCCGACGGCATCGCGGCCCTGGCGTTCACCACGACGACGGTGGCGACCTGTGCCGCCGTGTTGGGTTGGCTGGTCGTCGAGCAGTTCCGCGACGGCAAGCCGACCACGGTGGGCGCGGCGTCCGGTGCGGTGGCCGGCCTGGTCGCCATCACGCCGGCCTGTGCCTTCGTCAGCCCGATGGGCGGCCTGGCGATCGGCTTCATCGCCGGCATCCTCTGCGCGCTCGCGGTCGGGTTGAAGTACCGCTTCGGCTTCGACGACTCGCTCGACGTGGTGGGTGTCCACCTGGTGGGCGGCCTGACCGGAACGATCCTCATCGGCTTCTTCGGTTTCGACCACGGCTACGGCGCGCAGCGCGGCCTGTTCTACGGCGGCAATATCGACCTGCTGGAAAAGCAGGTGGTCGCCGCGCTGGCGGTGATGACGTACTCGTTCACCGTCACGTTCATAATCGGGACGGTCATCAAGAAGCTTGGTGGATTCCGCATCTCGGAAGAGGCGGAGGTGAGTGGCATCGACGGGTACGAACACGCGGAGACGGCATACACCTTCTCGACAACGTTGGGTGGCGGATTGACCGGCAGCGCGGCGTCGGCCCCGCCCGAATCCCACGCATCGACGGCGCCGGTCCCGGCCGGTAAGGAGGTCTGATCCATGAAGCAGATAACTGCGGTCATCAAGCCCTTCAAACTCGATGACGTCAAAGCGGCGTTGGAGGTGCTCGGGATCCAGGGCCTCACCGTCAGCGAGGTGCAGGGCTTCGGTCGCCAGCGCGGCCACACCGAGGTCTACCGCGGCGCTGAGTACACCGTCGACCTCGTGCCGAAGGTGCGCATCGACGTGCTGGTCGAATCTCCCGACGCGGACAAGGTCGTCGACGCAATCGTCGAGGCCGCCCGCACGGGCAAGATCGGCGACGGAAAGGTGTGGGTGGTGCCGGTCGAGACGCTCGTCCGGGTGCGGACCGGTGAGCGCGACGCCGACGCCATCTAGCGAGTCACTGAACGACGTCCGGGCCGACGTACTGCGTCGGCCCGGACTCGTCGGCGTCGAGCTGCGCCTCGAACTGTGCGATGCCTACGACGACTGGCTACGGGCCCTGGTGCCCGACAATGCCGGCGTGGCTCTGGTCGCCGTCGGCGGCCTGGGCCGCAGCGAGCCCGCGCCGTACTCCGATCTCGATCTGGTGCTGCTGCACGACGGCAAGGTGAGCGGGCTGGCCAAGCTGGCCGATTCAATCTGGTATCCCATCTGGGACAGCAGCATCGCGCTCGATCATTCGGTGCGCACCGTCGACGAGGCGGTTGCAGTGGCCAAGGACGACCTGAAGGCCGTGCTCGGGCTGCTCGACGCGAGGCACATCGCCGGCGATCCCGCGCTGTGGGGACCGCTGCGTGCTCGCGTCCTGGAGGTGTGGCGGGCGACGGCTAGCAAGAGGGCCGCCGAATTGCACGAGCTCTCGCGGGCCCGCTGGGATACCGCAGGTGACGGGGCATTCCTGCTCGAGCCCAACCTCAAAGACTCCCGCGGCGGCCTGCGTGATGCCCAGTCGTTGCACGCGTTGGCGGCTGCTCAGCTCGTCGACTTCTCAGCGCCGGTCCGCGCTGCGTACCCGATCCTGCTCGATGTGCGCGGGGAACTGCACCGACGCACGGGGCGCGCAGAGGACGTATTGCGTCTGCAGGAGCACGATGGCGTGGCCGAGGTCCTCGGGATGTTCGAGGAAAGCGGCGAGCCGGATCGCGACGCCATGCTCCGCGGTGTCAACGACGCGGCCCGCACGATCGCATACGGGCTGGATGTCGCCTGGCGGCGGATCGAGACGGCCGCGCGCGTCGCCAAGGCACCACGCCGCCGGCTCTTCGGCTCATCCGTGCCCACCGGACCCGAACGGACCGGGCTGGCCAAGGACGTCGTCGTTCAGGATGGCGAGGTGGTGCTCGCCCGCGACGCCGACCCGCGTTCGGACACCGGCCTGGTCCTGCGCGCTGCCCGGGCCGCGGCTGAGAACGGCCTGCCGCTCAGCCCGTTCACCCTCGAGCGGCTCGCGGCCCAGGCACCCGCCGTGCCGGTGCCGTGGCCGGCCCAGCAGCGCGACGACTTCGTCTCGGTGCTCGGCGCCGGGCCACCCGCCGTGCAGGTACTGGAGTCGCTCGATCATGCCGGGCTGCTCGCCGAGCTCATCCCCGAATGGGACGCGGTTCGCTGCAAGGCTCAACACAACCCGGTGCACCGCTTCACCGTCGACCGGCATCTGCTCGAGACGGCGGCGCAGGCCGCGCGGTTCACCCGTAACGTCGCCCGGCCCGATCTGCTCCTGATCGGCGCCCTGCTGCATGACATCGGCAAGGGTTACCCGGGCGGCGATCACTCGGTCATCGGCGCGGTGCACGCGCAGCGGATCGCTGAGCGGATGGGGCTCGCACCTGACGACGTCGCGGTCGTGACGGCCCTGACCCGCCACCACCTGTTGCTGCCCGATACCGCAACGCGCCGTGACCTCGACGACCCGAAGACGGTGACGCTGGTCGCCGAGGCGGTCGACAAGTCCGGTGAGCTGCTCGATCTGCTGCACGCCCTGACCATCGCCGATGCGGCAGCGACCGGCCCGGCGGTGTGGAGTGATTGGAAGGCGAGCCTGATCACCGAGCTGGTGGCCCGGGCCCGCTCAGTGCTCCAAGGTGAGGAGCCGCCTGCCCCGCCAGAGATCGACGACGAGGGCCGGGCACTGGCCGAGCGCGGACTACTCGCGGTCGAGATCCGCGGTGCCGAGGTGATTGTCGCCGCCCCGGACCGGGTCGGGGTGCTGTATCGAACGGCCGGGGTGCTCGCCCTGCACGCCCTCGACATCCGCTCAGCCTCAATCCGAACCCATGCCGGGATGGCCGTGAACACCTTCCTCGTCGAGCCGCGCTTCGGCCGGCTGCCCGACCCGGCGCTGGTACGCAGCGACCTGGGCCGCGCCCTGGACGGCCAACTCAGCCTCGCCGACAAACTGCGGGAGAAGGAGAATGCCTACGCCCGGCGCGCGCCGGCGATCCCCCCGGCGCCGCCCGCCGTCCATTGGTTCGACGACGAGGCGACCGACGCGACGGTGGTCGAGTTCCGTGCCGCGGACGCAATCGGGCTGTTGTGCCGCGTCACCGCCGCCCTGGAACGGTGCGGGCTCGATGTGCGTTCGGCGCTGGTGACGTCGATGGCCGGAGTGGTCGTTGACGCCTTCTACGTGACCAATCGCGACGGTCTGCCGGTCCCGGTCGGCGATCGCGCCGAGATCGAGGCCGAACTCGTGCGGGTCTGAGGGCCGTTCACCGTCGAGTGGTCACTTGCTCGCGGGCGATGTCACACGCAACTGGTTTCCGAATGCCCGAAACCTCCCGGTAACCTGAAGCTGCCTCACGGGCCGATGCCGTCCCGCTCCAAGATGCGCCGTGGCCGCACCGCGGCCGTCTGCGAATGTTCCGAGTCGACGACCATCGAGAGGGACGCCGCGTGATCCCGTTCTCCGCCGTGCCCAAGGCACAGGGACTGTACGACCCGAGCTTGGAAACCGATTCGTGTGGCGTGGCCTTCGTCGCCGACCTGCAGGGCCGGGCCAGCCACTCGATCATCGCCCACGCACTCACCGCACTGCATAACCTCGATCACCGCGGTGCGGCCGGCGCCGAGCCGTCCTCCGGCGACGGCGCAGGCATCACCGTGCAGATTCCCGACGCCTTCCTGCGCGCCGTGTCCGGGCTCGAGCTTCCGGCCGCGGGTGAGTACGCGGTCGGACTCGCCTTCCTTCCCCCCGATGCAGAGCAGGCCGCCGCCGCGGTAAGCCTGGTCGAGCAGGTCGCGGTCGAGGAGGGACTCACCGTCATCGGCTGGCGAGAGGTGCCGGTCAGTCCGGACGACCTCGGCCCGACCGCACGCAGCGTTATGCCGAGCTTCGGCCAGGTGTTCTTGCGCGGCGCTGCGGGGGAGTCCGGGCTGGCACTGGAGCGGCTCGCGTTTGCCGCCCGCAAGATCGCCGAGCGACGCGCCCTCGATGCCGACATCGAGTTGTACTTCCCGTCTTTGTCTTCCCGCACCCTGGTTTACAAGGGCATGCTGACCACCGATCAGCTCGGCTCGGTCTTCCCCGATCTCACCGACGAGCGGTTCGCGAGCGCGATCGGCCTGGTGCACAGCCGGTTCTCGACGAACACGTTCCCGTCGTGGCCGCTGGCCCATCCGTACCGGTACATCGCGCACAACGGCGAGATCAACACCATCCGCGGCAACCGGAACTGGATGCGCACCCGCGAGGCCCTGCTCGAGTCCGACCTGATCCCAGGGGATCTGAGTCGGCTGTTCCCGATCTGTACGCCGAGTGTGAGCGACTCAGCCACCTTCGACGAGGTCCTCGAACTATTGCATCTCGGCGGCCGCAGCCTGCCGCACGCGGTGCTGATGATGATCCCTGAGGCTTGGGAGAACAACGCGGCGATGGATCCCGCGCGTCGTGCCTTCTACGAGTTCCACGCTTCCTTGATGGAGCCGTGGGACGGTCCGGCCTGCGTGAACTTCACCGACGGGACCGTGATCGGGGCGGTGCTCGACCGCAACGGGTTACGGCCCGGACGCTGGTGGCAGACGTCCGACGGGCTGGTCGTGCTGGGCAGTGAGTCCGGTGTCCTCGACCTCGACCCGTCGACGATCGTGGCCAAGGGTCGCCTGCAGCCCGGCAAGATGTTCCTCGTCGACACCGCCCGCGGCGAGATCGTCTCCGACTCCGACGTCAAGGCCGAGCTCGCGGCTCAACACCCGTACAACGAGTGGCTGCACGCCGGCCTGATCCAACTCGAAGAGCTGCCCGAACGCGAGCAC
>JBDTXT010000104.1:0-7995 GCA_040006035.1 Pseudonocardiales bacterium
TGCCCTGATCGACAGGGGTGAACGGGAACGTGATCTGGAAGATGGCGGTCCCGCCCGGCACCAAGGTGCCGCCGATCAGGATCTTCTGGGTGTTCATCGACCCTGGTGTTGGGCGATCCCCGAAGCAGCCGGCGGTAGTGGGTTCCAGGACGATAACCGGATCGCCGGGCGCCCCCGCGGCGGGCGCGGAGGCGATCAGCGGAAACGCGACCGCGGCCAGCGCCGAAACGCCTACGACCGCAAGCGTGCGGCGAAGCTTTGTGCCAAACATGAGTCCCCACTCCTAGTGAGCCAACTGCCGGGAAACGCCTCGCTCCCGGTTACTCCCGACGGACGGGCACATCAAACTGCCCGAGCCCACCGGCACGTCAAACGTGACATGTATAGCGCAAACAGCGGGCGAGCGACAGCGGAACCACACCGCGGTTGACGAACCGACCGGATTATCCCGGCACTTTGGGGCAATAGCCCCGCCTTGGCCCTCGCTGGCCCCCGTCCGCCGGCTGCGATTATCGTGACGCGGGTATGACATCGAGTCGGCGACGATACGGAACCCCGTGCCGCGACCTCGCTTAGCCGAACCGGCAGAAGCGAGGTCGCGCATCACTAGCTGTCGGCCGAGACCTCCGAACCGGCCGACCAACCGGCACGGGGATCACTGCTGATCCACCCACCCGCTTGAGGTGAGACGAGCTTTCCAAATACCACAAACGACTGTCAAGTACACTGGTGGGGCCTTAGCCGGTTTTGTAATCATCCGTGACGGCACTTTGAATTGTCGCTGGCTCACACATGCGTATACACTTAAACTTCCCAGGCGGTCGTTCCCCCGATCGACCGCTTGGGTTTTACTATGTCCGGGCCATCTATTGCGTCACGGCGGACATTTCTCCCGGCCCGGCGACGCCGACGTATTCGTCAACATCCAGGCGTCGGAGATCATTTGATCAAGGCCGCGAATAGGCCGCCAGCCGAGCAGGCTCGCGGCCCGGTCATTGGCAGCCACCAGCGTCGCCGGGTCGCCCGGCCGTCGAGGCGCTTCGTGCACGGTGAGATCCTGTCCGGTCACCTGGCGCACGGTGTCGATGACCTCGCGCACCGAACTGCCCGCGCCGCTGCCGAGGTTCACGATCTCGTGCCGGCCGGAATCCCCGACCTGAAGCGCCCGTAGGTGTGCCTCGGCCAGGTCGACGACGTGGATGTAGTCGCGCACACACGTGCCGTCCGGAGTCGGGTAGTCAGTGCCGTACAGCGACAGGGAGCCGCCCTCGTCCTGTGCCGCGCGCAGGGCAAGTGGGACGAGGTGGGTCTCGACGGCGTGCCGCTCGCCGTATCCCTGGTGCTCGCCCGTCACCAGCGCGCCGGCCACGTTGAAGTACCGCAGGCTAATGGCGGCCAGGTCATAGGCGCGCGAATAATTGGCCAACGCAAGGTCAATAGCGAGTTTGCTGGCGCCGTAGGGACTCGTCGGACGGGTGGCGGCCGATTCCGGAATCGGATTCTCTGAAGCGTCACCGTAGGTGGCTGCCGTCGATGAGAAGACGATCTTTAAAACACCGTTCGCACGCATGGCGTCGAGTAGCGCGAGCGTGCCCCCGACATTGCAGTGCCAATAACCGGCCGGGTCACGGACCGATTCGGCGACCACCGACTTCGCGGCAAAATGGATAACCGCATCGATACCCCACCCACCCAGCGCGTCGCTCAGGTCGGCGATTGCGAGCTGATGGAATTCTGCGCCAGGCGGCACCGCATCGGCGTGCCCGGTGGACAGATCATCGACCACGACGACCTCGTGCCCGGCGGTGATCAGTTGCGCGCTTACCACGCTGCCGATGTAGCCGGCGCCGCCCGTGACGAGTACTCGCATGGCTCGCAACCCTGCCAGATCGCTGGCCGAGCCATGCGAAAGACTGGATGGGTGATCGAGCGCCCCGATGATCTCGAGCTGCGCGCCGACGTGCGCCGGGTCGCTGCCCTGCTGGGCGAGTCGCTGGTGCGTCAGCGCGGACAGGCCGCACTCGAGCTGGTCGAGCGGGTGCGGGCCCTGACCAAGCGAAGCAAGGAAGGCGACGGCCATGCTGCCCGCGACGAAGTCCGCGCCTTGTTGGCCGAACTGCCGATAGACACCGCGTCGGTTCTGGTGCGGGCCTTCGCGGCCTACTTTCACCTGGCCAATGTCGCCGAACAGGTGCACCGGGTCCGCAGCCTGCGCGAGCGCGACGCCGATAACGGCTGGCTGGCCCAGACCGTCGCAGCGGTGGCCGAGGACACTGGCGAGCACGGGGGCGCGGCAGCGCTGACCGAGGCACTCGCCACTCTCGCGGTGCGGCCGGTGTTCACCGCCCACCCGACCGAGGCCAGCCGCCGCTCGGTGCTCACCAAGCTGCGCCGCGTCGCCGACATCCTCGCCGTGCCGAGCGCCCCAGGCAGCCAGGCGCGCGCCCGCCAGGACCGCGAGTTGGCCGAGATCGTGGATCTGATCTGGCAGACCGACGAGCTGCGCCAACAGAAGCCCGCGCCGCTGGACGAGGCGCGCAACGTCTTCTACTACCTGCAGGACATGGCCGACGAGACAATCCCGCAGCTGACCAGTGACCTGGCCACCGAGGTCGACCGGCGCGGCGCCTCGCTTGCCCAGGACGCGGCGCCGTTGACGTTCGGCACCTGGATCGGCGGCGACCGCGACGGCAACCCGAACGTGACGGCCACGGTGACGCGCGAAGTCCTTCGCATGCAGCATCACGTCGCAGCCGGGGTGATCACGCGGGCCATCGACTACCTCATCGCCGAGCTGTCGTCCTCGACCACGGTCGTCGCCGCCTCGGCCGAGCTGACCGCGTCCCTCGAGGCAGATCTCGCCGTGCTCGAAATCGAGCCACGCCTGATCGCACTCAACGCCTCGGAGCCCTACCGGCTGAAGTTGACCTGCCTCAATGCCAAGATCGCGAACACCCGCCGCCGGATCGACGAAGGGACCGCGCACTTCCCCGGGCGCGACTACCTCGGCAAGGCTCAGCTGCTGGCCGAGCTGGCCCTGCTCGGCGACTCATTGCGGGCCAACGCCGGCGTTCTCATCGCCGACGGGCTGCTCGCTCGGGTGCAGCGCACGGTAGCCGTGTTCGGCCTGCACCTGGCCACGATGGACATCCGCGAGCATGCCGATGCCCACCACCATGTGCTGGCGCAGCTGTTCGACCGGCTGGTCGAGGAGACCTGGCTCTACGGCGACGTCCCCCGCCCGTACCGCCTCGAGATGCTGTCCCGTGAACTGACCTCGCGCCGCCCGCTGGCCTCGTCGCCGCCGCCGCTGGACGAGGCAGCGGCCAAGACATTCGCGGTGTTCACCACGATCCGCGAAGCGCTCGACAGGTACGGGCCGGAGGCCATCGAGAGCTACATAGTGTCGATGACCCGCGGAGCCGACGATGTGCTGGCCGCGGTCGTGCTGGCCCGCGAGGCGGGCTTGGTCGATATCCACGGCGCCGGCGCCGGCGGGGTGCGCGAGCCGATAGCCCGCATCGGCTTCGTGCCGTTGCTCGAGACTGTGGAGGAGCTGCGCCGTAGCGGCGAGATCGTCGACCAGTTGCTCAGCGATCCGACCTACCGGCGCATCGTGGCGCTGCGCGGGGACGTGCAGGAGGTGATGCTCGGCTATTCGGACTCGAACAAGGAGGCGGGTATCACCACGTCGCAGTGGGAGATCCACAAGACGCAGCGCACGCTGCGCGATGTAGCGGCCAAGCACGGTGTGCGCTTAAGGCTGTTCCACGGCAGGGGTGGCACGGTCGGGCGCGGCGGCGGCCCCACCTATGACTCGATTCTGGCCCAGCCGTGGGGGGTGCTCGACGGCGAGATCAAGTTCACCGAGCAGGGCGAGGTGATCAGTGACAAGTACGCCCTGCCGGAGCTGGCCCGCGAGAACCTCGAACTGACCGTCGCCGCCGCGCTGCGTGCCTCGACGCTGCACACGACGCCGCGGCAGTCCGGCGCCCAGCTCGCGGGCTGGGACAAGTGCATGGACATGGTCAGCGACGGCGCGTTCCAGGCCTACCGAGAGCTCGTCGACGACCCTGACCTACCCGCCTACTTCCTGGCCTCGACACCGGTCGAGCAGCTCGGTTCGCTCAACATCGGCTCGCGCCCGTCGCGGCGGCCTTCCTCCGGTGGCGGGATCGACGGGCTGCGGGCGATCCCGTGGGTCTTCGGCTGGACGCAGTCGCGCCAGATCGTCCCCGGCTGGTTCGGCGTCGGCTCGGGGCTGGCCGCGGCCCGCGCAGCCGGGCAGGACGAGACGCTCGCCGAGATGCACGCGGAGTGGCACTTCTTCCGCACCTTCATCTCCAACGTCGAGATGACCCTGGCCAAGACCGATCTCGACATAGCGGCGCACTACGTCGGTACGCTCGTGCCCGCTGCCCTGCACCGGTTGTTCGACATCGTGCGCGCCGAGCACGAGCGCACCGTCGCCGAGGTGCTGCGCATCACCGGTGAGGCGCACCTGCTCGACGATTCACCCTTGCTGCAAAGGACATTCAGCGTACGCGACGCCTACCTCGACCCGATCTCTTATCTGCAGGTCGACCTGCTGCGCCGCGTGCGCGACGAGCAATCCGCCGTGCCTACGGAGTTGCGGCGGGCGTTGCTGCTGACGATCAACGGCGTTGCCGCCGGACTGCGGAATACGGGCTAGCGGCTTGACGGCTGTGCGATCGATCCTGAAGAGGACCGGGCGGCGCGGCGCTGGGTCGGTCATGCTCGCCACAGTGTGGGCGGCCGCGCCACGATGCTGTCCGAAAACCGCCAGTCGTTGTCGGTGGGAGCGGGCACACTGGAGTGGTGATCCTGCCAGACGCCGAGACCTGCTACCGAGCAGTACAGGGCCGTGACCCGCGTTTCGACGGGTGGTTCTTCATCGCCGTGCGCACCACCGGCATCTACTGCCGTCCGTCCTGCCCGGCGATCACGCCCAAGCGGGCCAACGTCGAATTCCATCCCAGTGCCGCCGCCGCGCAGCGCGCGGGCTTCCGAGCCTGCAAGCGGTGCCGCCCCGACGCCTCGCCCGGCTCGCCCGAGTGGGACGTCCGCGGCGACCTGGCTGGGCGCGCGCTGCGGCTGATCAGCGACGGCGTGATCGACCGCGAAGGCGTCCCAGGCCTGGCCCGGCGGGTCGGCTACTCCGAGCGGCAACTCAACCGGACGCTGCTGGCCGAGGTCGGGGCCGGTCCGATCGCATTGGCCCGGGCACAGCGCGCCCAGACCGCCCGCGTACTCCTCGAGACCACTGACCTGCCGGCCACTGACGTGGCCTTCGCCGCCGGCTTTGCCAGCGTGCGGCAGTTCAATTCGACGATGCAGTCGGTGTTCGCCACGACGCCGACGGGGCTACGCGCCAAGCGCGGCCGGATCGCGGGTCTCGAGCCGGGCACCATCGCATTGCGCCTGGCCTACCGCGCGCCGATGGATCTCAGCGCCACGCTCGACTTCCTCGGCACCCGGGCCGTCCCGGGCGTCGAGAGCTACGTCGACGGTGTCTACACCCGGACGCTGGCTGCCCCGGGCGGGCCGGCGCTGGTGTCGTGTTCACCGGGCGAGGGCGCCGTCGCGTGCCGGGTACGGCTCACCGACCAGCGCGACCTGGTAGCCGTAGTGTCCCGGGTGCGCCGGCTGCTCGACCTGGACGCCGATCCGGTGGCCGTCGACGATCTGCTCGGCCGCGACCCGGCGCTGGCGCCATTGGTGAGCAAACGGCCGGGGCTGCGTTCGCCCGGCGCGGTCGACGGCTTCGAGATGGCGGTACGCGCCGTGATCGGGCAGCAGATCTCGGTTGCCGGTGCCCGCACCCTGCTCGGCCGGGTGGCCGCAGCGCACGGCCGGATCGCATTCGACGATGAGCCGTGGCTGCTGTTCCCCTCGGCGGCCGAGTTCACCGCCATTGACCCGGCGTCTCTACCGATGCCGCGGGCGCGGGCGGCGACGCTGTTGGTTCTTGCGCACGCCGTGGCCGACGGGGCGCTCACGCTCGACACCGGGGCCGACCGTACCCGCGAGCGGGCGGTGCTGCTGGCCTTGACCGGAATCGGTCCATGGACCGCCGACTACCTGCGGATGCGGGCACTCGCCGATCCCGACGTCCTGCTCGCCCGCGATCTGGGCGTGGCCAAGTCCGCGACCGCACTCGGCATCGACGTCGACAGCGGACGCAGCGACTGGGCCCCGTGGCGTTCCTACGCAACCCATCACCTCTGGGCCGCACTACATTGATCCCCGCAACGAAGGAGTCAGCAATGCTCTACACCTACATCGACTCGCCGATCGGCCCGCTGCTCGCGGTGCGCGACGAGGTCGGACTGACGGGCCTATATCTGCCCAACGCCCGGCACCCGGTGAGCGTCGCGCCCGACTGGGAGCGCGACGACGACGCGTTCGACGATGTCCGCGCCCAACTCGACGAGTACTTCGCCGGCCGGCGGCGCGACTTCGACCTGCCGCTGCACATGATCGGCACGGCGTTCCAGCAGCGGGTCTGGACCGCGCTGCTCGACATCCCCTACGGCGAGACGACGAGCTACGGCAAGACCGCCGCGGCGATCGGCGCGCCGACGGCGTCGCGCGCCGTCGGGTTGGCGAACGGGCAGAACCCGATTCCGATCATCGTGCCGTGCCACCGCGTGGTGGGTGCGAACGGATCGCTCACCGGCTATGGCGGCGGCCTGGAGGCCAAGCGATGGCTGCTCGCACTCGAGTCCGGCCAGGCCGGGTTGTTCGCCAGCTGAGGTCGGGGTTCTCCTCACCAGCGCCGCCACCCGGTCCCCGTTGAGTGACGTGTCTCCATGATCAGAGACGTCGTTTTTCGGCGTCTCTGATCCTGGCGTTACGTCACTCGACGGGACGGGAGAGCCGGACGGTGGCGACCGTGGACGCGTGGTCTGAAGGCCACAGCCGGTGCGGGCGAGACAACTCCCGCGGACTGTCACCGACCACGTCGGTGCGCAGCGCCGTCCATCCGGCGCTCAGAAATACGTCGTCGATGCGGTGGGTCAGGGTGCTGAGCGGTCCCTGCAGCGAGCTCTGCCCGCTGGTCCAGCTGGCCGGTGAGCACGGGTTACGCGGGTGGAGCAGCGGCCAGACCTCGCTCAGGCCCGCGGCCTGGAGCGTGGCGTAGGCGACGACGTTCGCGTCGTCGGGGTCAACCGGCTGCCGCCAGGTGGCGCACATTGTCGGGCGCACGTTGAAGTCGCCCACGACCAGCGTCGGATAGGGCGAGGCGGTGACGACGGCGGCGAGTTCGGTGGCCTGCGGATTGCGGATCTGATCTTTCAGCGGCGGCAGGCCGAACGCCTCGAGATGGGTGTCGATGAACCGGAAGGTCCGGCCTTGCTGTGCGATGTCGATGCTGGCCCACCCGCGGCCGACCGACACGCTCTGCCCGAGCAGGTTCACGGTGAACTTGGCCTGGTAGTTCGCCTGCTGCGGGTTGCTCACCGCGGCGTGCCGACCGATCGACTTGCTCACCAGGATGACATTGCGATCCTGATAGCGAGCCGCGGTCGTGTCCGAGATGGGGATGGCGACCGGGATCGCGGTGCCGCTGTCGAAGGTGGTGTTCGCCGACACCACTTCGTAGCGCTGGCCGCGGGCTGCGAGCTCGGCGAGCAGGAGCGCGAGGAAGTCGTAACTGGCCACGTACGGTCCGACCGCGACGGGGTACGGACCCACCATCTGATACGGCGCCAGTGACCACGTCGCAACCTCCTGCAACCCGACGACATCCGGGTGTTGGCGCGCGATGATGCGCGCGGCGGCCCGCATGCGCTCCGCAGGGAGGCTGGCCTGCACCTCGCCGTAGACGTGAGTTGCCGCCGCCCGCAGCGAGGAGATGTCGCTCGCGCCGAACAGCGGAGTCAGGTCCGCACCGAGGTCGAGGTTGTACGTCTGGACGTCGAGCGTGAGTGCAGCGTGCTCGCGCGGGGAAGCCGCGGCCGGCGACTGCCC
>JBDTXT010000105.1:0-7988 GCA_040006035.1 Pseudonocardiales bacterium
ATGACCCGGCTGCGCCAGGACGAGCGGCGAGTGCTGGACACCCTGGTCGACGCGGGCGTGGCCCGGTCGCGTTCCGAGGCGCTGGCCTGGTGCGTCAAGCTGGTCGGCGAGCACACCGACGAGTGGCTGGCCAGCCTGCGCGACGCCATGACCAGGGTCGACGAGGTCCGCTCCGAAGGACCCGGCCTCTAGCGGTTGGCGCCTTCGGTCCCCGCTTTGCACCTTCCAGCGGCGCAATTGTCCCGATCATTCCGGGAGCTGAAGGGTGCAAAGCGCGGCGCCGGGTGAGCTTCGCGTGAGCGGGGGGATGCCCGCATGCCGAGTCTTGCCCGGCCTCCGTATCCCTCGGCTGGGTGCGTCGTTGCACGAACTATGAGAGCAGCCCACACCCGCCTGGCGGCAGTCGTGTTCACCGCAGCACTCGTCTGCACCGGTGTTGTCGCGGCATCCGGCGCGAGCCCGAGCGCCGGCACGATCACCGACACGAGCGGTCCGCGCACCTGGACGGGCGGGCCGTTCCTGGTCGCCAACGCCACCGGCACAGCCGGTGCCCCTGTCTGCACCGTCCCGACGTCCTGCGACGACTACGTCCTCACCGTTGCCACCCCTGCCGGCTTCGGGGACACCAACAGCCTCAAGATCCAGGTGGGGTGGCCCAATGCCGCCGCGGACTTCGACGTCTACGTCCTCGATCAGGCGGGCAACACCGTGGCCACGTCTGCCTCCTCAGCCGACCCGGAGACCGTGGTCATGGCGCCGACGAGCGGCACCTACACCGTCCGCGTCGTCCCGTTCCTCCCGCTGGGTCAGAGCTACTCCGCGACCGCGAGCATGATCGTCAAGCCCAACGACGGTGCACCACCGTCGAGCGCGCCGGCGCCGAAGCTGGCGAACGACGGGGCCCCGGAGACCCTGACGGACGCGCACAACGCCGGGGAGCCGTCCATCGGAAACAACTACAAGACCGGCGCGAGCTTCTATCAGTCGTCCCTGTCGACGTACAAGGTCACCTTCAATGACTCGGTCACCCCAGCGGCGGCAAGCTGGGCGGATGTGTCGGCCAAGGCCACCAACGGATGCCTGCTGGGCTCGACCGTCTCGCTTGACCCCATCCTCTACACCGACTCGAGCACCGGACGCACGTTCGAGTCGCAGCTCTCCGGTGTCGACTCGCTGACCTGTTACACCGACGACGACGGGGCGACCTGGCATTTGAGCCAGGGTGGCGGCATCCCGTCCGGCGTCGATCACCAGAGTCTTGGCGGTGGGAACTTCGTGGCGGGTGACCCGCTCAATGCGACGAACCTCTACCCGCGTGCCGTGTACTACTGCAGCCAGGACATCGCGACTGCGTTCTGCGCGCTTTCTCGAGATGGTGGCACCACGTTCGGTCTGGGTGTGCCGGTCTACAACCTGCTCGACTGCGGCGGCATCCACGGCCACGTCGTGGTTGCCCCGGACGGCACCGTCTACCTCCCGAACAAGAGTTGCGGAGGAATGCAGGGCTTGACCACGTCGTCGGACAACGGCAGGACGTGGACCGTGCGCACCGTGCCCAACAGCATTCCCGGCGACAGCGACCCCTCGATCGGAATCGGCGCCAACGGCACCCTCTACTTCTCCTACGCCAATGGGGACGGCACCGCGCATGTCGCGGTAAGCCACGACAAGGGCCAGACCTGGGTGCGCGACTTCAACGTCGGCTCGGCAAAGGGCATCAAGAATCTGGTGTTCCCGACCGCCGTAGCCGGTGACGACAGCCGCGCTGCAGTCAGCTTCCTGGGCACGACGACAGCCGGGAACTATCAGGACTCGGCGAACTTCACCGGCGTGTGGCACCTGTACACGGCGTTCACCTACGACGGCGGCCAGAGTTGGGTGACGATCGACGACACGCCGACCGACCCGGTGCAGATCGGCTCGATCTGCACCGCCGGCACCACCTGTGGCGCCGATCGCAATCTGCTCGACTTCATCGGCTCGACGATCGACAGCTCGGGCCGAGTCGAGGTCGCCTACGCCGACGGCTGCACCGGAACCTGCACCACCGGCGGCGCGAACAACCACGACGCCTACGCCACGATCGCGCGACAGTACGACGGGCTGACATTGTTCTCGGCCAACGACCCGCTGCCGAATCTCACGATCACCCGGGTGTCTGCGGCGGTGGCCCGCAACGGGTTCTCCAGCGTGTCGGCGACCATGGCCAACGCCGGCAAGGCACCAGCGACAGCGCCGGTGCAGTTCCTCGTCAACGGCAAGGTGCTGAGCACATCGGCGCCTGTGTCGGTGCCTGCGGGCGGATCGGTGACGGTCAGTGCGCCCTGGAACACGAAGACGGTGCACGGAAGCCAGACGGTGTTGGCCATTGCGGATCCGGCAAACGTGGTCCGCGAGTCCAACGAGGCCGATAACCGGGGTTCCACCACTGTCACCATCAGGTGATCGCCGGCGTCCGCATCACCTCTGCGTGCTCGGCTGCGCTGCTCATCGCTCTTACCGCCTGTAGTAGTGGCGCCAAACCCGGCCAGCACAAGGAGACCGACCAGGCGGCAGGGCGCAACACCACCTGCGCGAAGCAAGCCGCCGGCCACGCCGTCAAGGTGCCCGCCGGCTTCCCAGTCGACTTCCCCGTGCCGGCCGGGATGATCATCACGACGGCGCAGGATCGCGGCAAGGGCGGCCTGGTCATCACTGGCGTCACGGCCACCAAGTTCGCCGACGTGCTGCGGGCGCTGCAGACCGAGCTGCCGGCCAAGGGTTACACGCCCGAGAACGGCGAGGTGGAGCCGCACGACGCTGAGTCCGACTGGACCGCCGCCGCCTATTCCGGCCGCTGGGCCATCCGGGAACTCGAGGAATGCGGGGGTGACACCGCGGTCTCCGTAGTTGCTCGTAAGAAGTAGCAGCGCTAGCGAAGCGCGAGCGTGCGCACGAGGTCGTCGACCGTGGTCACGGGCAGGTCGCAGACCATGCCGCGGCAGACGTAGGCAGCCGCGCCGCCCTGCACGAGTGACCGATCTGCGAGCAGCGGCACTGCCTCGGCGTCAGGGGCACCACTCACCACCACGGCACCGGGCGGTCGGTGCTTCCACGCGGCGGCGCTGAGTTCACCGCCGCCGGGCTCGCCGACCACCGCCACCTGGACCGGCCCGCTCACCATCCCCTCGGCCGCGGCCAGCGCCCAGCCGAGGAAACGCGGCTGCTTCGTACCCAGGTCGCTCACGATCCGCAGGGCCTGCTCGGCCGCCCGTCGATGCTCGGTGGAGCCGGTGAGCGCCGAGTAGGTCAGCAGCGCGTGGGCCAGGGCGCTCGAGCCGGAGGGTGCCGCATTGTCGGTCGGGTCCTTGGGGCGCCGGACGAGTTTCTCGGCGTCGTCGCCGGTGTCGAAGAACCCACCCGAGCCGTCGCCGAAATGGGCCAGCGCGAAGTCGAGCAGCGCCCCGGCCTCGCGCAGCCAACGCGGGTCGGTGCTGACCTGGTGCAGCGCCAGCAGCCCGTCGGCGACGTCGCCGTAGTCTTCGGCCACGGCCCGCGCCTCACCGACGGCACCGTCACGCGAGGTGCGCATCAGCCGGCCGTCGACGACGTGGACCCGCAACAGCAACTCCGCGGCGGCGGTCGCCGCGTCCAGGTAGCGGGTGTGGCCCAACAGCACGGCGGCCTCGGCCAGCCCCGCCACCGTCAAGCCGTTCCAGGCCGCAACCACCTTGTCGTCGCGGGTGGGCTGTGGGCGAGTTGTCCGCGCAGCCAGGAGTAGGTCGCGAAAGTCCTGCCATTGCTGGGGATCGTCGGGATCGTTGAGCAACTGCAGCGTCGACGCGCCGTGCTCGAACGTACCTCCAGCCGTCACCGAGAACAGTTCGGCGGCGGCTTGCGCACCGTCACCGAGGAGTTCGCGAAACTGCTCCGGCGTCCACACGTAGGTGAGCCCTTCGACGCCGTCGGTGTCCGCGTCGAGAGCCGACGCGAACCCGCCTTGCGGCGTCGCGAGGTCGCGCAGCAGGAAGTCGGCCGTCTCGCGCGCGATCCGTTCGGCCAAGGGCGACCCGGTCAGCCGAAACCAGTGCAGGTACACCCGCAACAGGAGCGCGTTGTCGTAAAGCATCTTCTCGAAATGCGGCACCACCCAGGCTTGATCGACCGAGTAGCGCGCGAAGCCGCCGGCGAGCTGGTCGTACATGCCGCCACGGGCCATGGCGTCCAGCGTGCGCTCGGACATCGCGAGCGACCCCGGATCTCCGGTGCGTTCGTGGTGGCGCAGCAGGAACTCCAGCACCATCGACGGCGGGAATTTGGGCGCGCGGCCGAAGCCGCCGTTGGTCTGGTCGAACTGCGGCACCAGCCGGGCAGCGGCCTCGTCCAACTGCTCGGCCTGCGGCACGTCGCCGCCAGCGAAGTCCGGGACCGCCTGCGCGATCGCCGCGGCGATCCGCTCCCCTGCCGCCAGCACGTCCGCGCGCTCGTCGCGCCAGACCAGCGCAACCTGAAGCAGCAGCCGGGTGAACTGGTCGCGCGGCAGGAACGTCCCGGCGAAGAACGGGGCACCGTCCGGGGTGAGCAGGCAGGTCATCGGCCAGCCGCCCTGCCCGGTAAGGACGGTGGTGGCCTCCATGTAGACCGCGTCTATGTCGGGACGCTCCTCGCGGTCGACCTTGATGCTCACGTAGTTCTGGTTGAGCACGGCGGCGACGTGGTCGTTCTCGAACGAGTCGTGCGCCATGACGTGGCACCAGTGACAGGCCGCGTAGCCCACCGACAGCAGGATCGGCACCTGGCGTCGGCGGGCCTCGGCGAAGGCGTCGTCCGACCAGGGCCACCAGTCGACCGGGTTGTCGGCGTGCTGGCGAAGATAGGGCGACGTCGAGGTCGCGAGCCTGTTCACACCCTCCAGCCTGCCGTACTGCGACCTCGCTGGGCTCGGCTGGGCAGGGCGATCAGTAAGGGCCGTCGATGGGGTCGTTCGGGGTCACGTAGGTGGTGCCGACGGCTCCGCCCGGGCCGTGCTGGATCACGTCGGTGCGACGACGCGCGGTCATCCAGTAGATCGACACGAGGAGGCCGACCGCGCCGATGATCATCAGGATGACGCCGACGGTGCCGAGATCGATGCCGTTGAACTTCTTGGTGATCGCGAACTTGAGGATCGCACCTAACGCGATCAGGAAAAGACTGCCGCCGATACGCATTGCGAACTCCTCATTGCTGGGGACCGAGCGGCCAATGAGACCAGTCGGCATGTATATCACTGCGCTTCCTACCCATGTCTGGGTCGGTCCCAAACGGCCAGCGCCGCTAACCACAGCCATTATTGACTCGCGTTCAACACTGCTTTAGGTTCGTCAGGTATGGCAGAGCGCAGCTATGACGTTGTTTTGTTCGGCGCGACCGGATTCGCCGGCGGATTGACCGCCGAATACCTGGCCCAGCACAAACCGACCGGCCTGCGGTGGGCATTGGCCGGCCGAAACCAGGCCAAGCTCGCCGCCGTCCGCGACCGGCTCGCGGTCATCGATCCAACCCTGGCCGACCTGCCGCTGTTGAGCGCCGACGTCACCGATGCCACATCCGTGCGCACCGTGACCGAGAGTGCCCGCGTCGTGATCACAACGGTCGGGCCCTACGTCCTCTACGGCGAAGCGCTCGTGGCCGCGTGCGCGGACGCCGGGACCGACTACGTCGATCTCACCGGCGAACCGGAGTTCGTGAACACCTCCTACCTGCGCCACCACGCACGCGCCGTGCAGACCGGCGCCCGGCTCGTGCACGCCTGCGGTTTCGACTCGATCCCGCATGACCTGGGCGCGTATTTCACTGTGTTGCAGCTGCCCGAAGGTGTGCCGCTGCAGGTGTCGGGCTACGTCCGCTCGTCCGCGGCTGTGTCGGGCGGGACGCTGTATTCGGCCATGACCGGCTTCTCGCGCATCCGGGCGAACCTGACTGCCGCGCGCGACCGCAAGGCGCTCGAGCCAACGGCGGGCGACGGCCGGCGCGCCCGCTCCGTGCCCGGCCGCCCGCACCGCGAGAAGGTCGACAACACCTGGGCCGTGCCGCTGCCGACTCTTGACCCTGACGTCATCGCACACTCAGCACGCCGCAATCCCCGCTACGGCCCGGACTTCCGCTACTCGCACTATGTGTCGGTGCCGGGTCTGCCGATCGCGGTGGGCGGTGTGCTCGGCGTCGGCGCCCTCGTTGGCCTCGCCCAGATACCGCCCGCGCGCAGGGCCATTCTCAACCGCCTCAAGCCGGGCGACGGACCGTCCGCCGAGAAGCGGGCCCGGAGTTGGTTCACCGTCACCTTCGTCGGCGAGGGCGGCGGCCAGCGCGTCGTCACCAGGGTCTCCGGAGGGGACCCCGGCTATGACGAGACGGCGAAGATGTTGGCCGAGTCCGCGCTGGCCCTTGCCTTCGACGACCTGCCTGAGGTTGCGGGTCAGGTGACGACGGCGACCGCAATGGGCGACGCGCTGCTCGAGCGGCTGCAACAGGCCGGGATCAAGTTCGAGGTCGTCCAGGCGTGACGCTGCTCGGCGTCGACGAGTTGTGTCCGGCTAGTTGGGCACTGAGCGCTGCGTGGGATGTGATCCCTCGGGACTGATGTGGATGTTCGCGGCCGTCAGGCGCCGCACTCCGCTCAGCAAGTGATCCTCGGCGTGGTGCGCGATGTCGTGTGCTTGTTCGACCGTCAAGGTCGCGTCCACCGTGACGTCGACCTCGGCGCGCAGCGTGTGACCCACCCAGCGGATCCGCAGTTCGCGCACCTGGATCACGCCTGCCACATCGGCTACGGCGGCCGTCGCCTGGTCGACGAGGTCAGGATCGACGGCGTCCATCAACCGGGCGCCGACCTGCCGGACTGCGGAGCGCAGCACCCCGAGGATGGCCACCGTAATGAGCAGTCCGACGGCTGGGTCGGCCCACTGCCAGCCGAGCGCGACGCCGGCGGCGCCGGGCAGGACAGCGAGGCTGGTGAAGCCGTCGGTGCGGGCATGCAGGCCGTCGGCGACCAGGGCGGCGCTGCCGATCTGGCGCCCGACGATGATGCGGTACCGGGCGACCAACTCGTTGCCGAAGAAGCCGACCAGACCAGCTCCGGCGACGGCCCAAAGGTAGGTCACCTCTCGTGGATGAAGTAGTCGATCGATCGCTTGATAAGCGGCCAGCACGCTGGACAGGGCGATCATGGCGATGACGAACAGGCCGGCCAGGTCTTCGGATCGCCCGTAGCCGTAGGTGTAGCGCTTCGTCGGCGCACGGCGGGCGAGGGTGAAGGCCGCCAGCAACGGGACCGCGGTCAGCGCGTCGGCGACGTTGTGCAGGGTGTCGCCCAGCAGCGCGACCGACCCAGACAGCACAACGACAACGGCTTGTACCGCAGCGGTAATGGCGAGGCCGCCCAGGCTGATCCAGAGTGCGCGGCGACCGGCCGCGTCGGCCTCGAGTGCGTCGTCGATCTGATCGGCCGCGTCGTGGGAATGCCCGCCGAGGAGCTCGGACACAGCGTGCGTGGCGCGTGCCCACGCCGACGAATCGTGGTCATGACCGTGGTCGTGGTCATGACCGTGGTCGTGGTCGTGGTCATGACCGTGGTCGTGGTCGTGGTCGTGATGCTCGGCTGACTCGGATTCCTTTGTCATCTATCGGTGCTCCGTGGGCTGGTCTGTTCCTTGCGCGCCTTTCGGGGCGTCAACGCTGGCCCGGCGGTTGGCGCCCGGGCCAACCTGCGCGTAAACCCAGTGACTTCTTATCTCGGCACGCCCAATCTTCCTGGTCTGTGGATTCGATGATTGCACCGTCGCCTGCACTGTTCCGATTAGAAGGGCGGCGGGTCCGGATCGCTTCCGTTCGCCGCCCCCTGGCTGGCCGGTTGGCTGAGTTGCACGGTTCGGTCGATGGGGTAGGTCGGCTGTTCGTCGCGGTATGTGTGGCCGGTGGGTGATGTCCATTCGATGGTGCCGTCGGGCAGTCGTTGAGGTGTCCAGCCG
>JBDTXT010000106.1:0-7964 GCA_040006035.1 Pseudonocardiales bacterium
CGCACAGAATTGCGTCAGGTTGCCGCACGTGGCGGGAGGGCCGGACCGGACTCGAGCCTCGACGACCACGGCACCAGAAAGTATTCCACAACGGCGAGATCACGAAGGCACATCCGGTAACGACGCCGCGCCGCCCGTGACCGAGTTCCACGCGCCACGGGACGCTGCCATTGGGGCCGGTCTCTGACCTGGCTCATGGTCCGGCGCGCGCGAAGCCAACGCCGTCAGTGTTGTGAGACCTGGTAACAGGCGACGTCGTATTGCGATGTTGGGCTGTAGTGCTGGCCACCGGTTCGGCCGTTGACGCTGTTGATGCCGGGTTCGTTGAATGGTGAGCCCGGTGCGAGCTGGAGTGTCCGGGGGTAGTTCCGCCGCTGGCTTCCAAGTCCTGACAGGATGGGTTCGGCCTGCCGGTCCCGCTGGGGTTAGCGGCAGCGACGGCGGGCGCCGCGCTACCGAGGACGACCAACCCGGCGAACAATCCCGTCGCTACGATTCGACGCATAGTGCAACCTCCTGCAGTTGATACCGCGGCACTGGCACCCGGTACTTCATAGCACGCATTCGGAGTCTGTCCGGTTCACCAGCCAGGTGCGCAGCGCCATGTCGGGATGCAGTTGGGTGCTGGTGGGGCGGCCAGGCGCTTCACACCGCTGATTGCTACTAGATGTGTTCTCCGCCGCGCACAATGCACTGCGGCGAGCGCGGGTGCTCGCCGAATGATCGGCAATCTGAGCGCGTCGACACGAAGCGTGGGCGTTCAGGATCGATCTTGCGATGTAGGTCGTCGCCGGTGTAACCCGCCGCCCTATCTACTTCGCTCTGAGGAAGTCGGCGCGTGGCGGTCCCTGAGTTTGGGCGTTGAAGACGCGAGGATGGCCTCGAACCCTTGGGCTAGAAGGGAACGAGGCCATCGTGCTCCGTACTGTAAATGATCAGCCGACGTTGTGGGATTCGATCTTGCCGGCCGAGGCGCTGGTGATGTCGGCCGAGCTGACGCGGGTCGACGCGTTGCTCGATGATCCGGTGTTTCTTCGCACCGTTCGTGCCGTTCTTCGACCCTCGTCATGGTCGCCCGTCGATCCCGATGGAAACCTATCTGCGGTTGATGTTTCTGCGGTTCCGCTACCGGCTGGGCTACGAGACGTTGTGCGGACAGGTGACCGACTCGATCTCCTGGCAGCGGTTCGCCCGTATCCCCCTCGGTACTCGAGTGCCGCACCCGGCCCCGTTGGTGAAGATCACCACCAAGTGCGGCGACGCCACGGTCACGACGTCGAACGACGCACTGTTGGCCAAGGCCGCAGCCGCGAAGCTGCTGCGGGTGAACCGGGGCCGCGCCGACACCACCGTCGTGCCCGCCGCGGTGGCCTATCCGACCGATTCGGGGTTTGCTGGCCAAGGCGGTCGGGCAGATGTCGCCGACGGTGAAGCGGATCAAGGCCGCGGGCGGCGCGACCCGCACCGACAGCCGGGACCGGCGCCGAGCCACGGGGCAGCGCAAGGGCCAGCTGTGGCGGGCCCTCGACGACCTGGCCGTCATCATCGAGCGGGCCGCCCGGGTCGTGACCCAGACCCGCAGCCGCCTGGGGGCCCAAAGCTGGAGCGCACGCGCGAGCGCGACATGCTCGATGGGCAGGCGCTGGCCCGAGCCGGATGGAAGGTAGTTCGCCTTTGGGAGCACCTACCTCTGGCGGATGCTGTGGCGTCGGTCGAGGCGGCACTCGCCGCGGCCGAAGCTCAAATTAGTGCGCGCCGCTGGTTAGGTGATGATCGAGAGGCGTCCCGTCGGTCCTTCGCGACCGAGTCGCGGCGGTCAGGCGGCGGCGGGCGTCTTAGGACTCCAGAGGCTGTCAGTTGACATCGAACTCGTTGCCCTCGGGATCGGCCATCGCTACGGCGTAATGGTCGAGGCCGTCCTGCTGTAGCACGCGGACGGCGGTGGCTCCGAGCTCGGTCAGCCGCTGGACCTCGGTGTCGACAAGTTCCCCTCGGGTGCTGAGTGGAACGTCGCAACACGCTCTGCGTGGACTCAGGTTTCCCGACGGGCTGATGGGTCTTTAGCACCTCGATCGTCATGCCGTCGCGCACTTCATGACGACGGCACGCTTGCCCGCGTCGGTGTCGCGCCTACTCCGCGATCGACGCATTGGTTCCGCGCGCCACGCAACCCGCCGTCGACGGAGCGCTGAGCGACTCGAGCTTGTCGGTGATCGTCTGACCGACCGGCGTGTGACCATCGCCGGTGGTGCGGTTCTCTGAGCGGTGTCCGCAGCGATTCCCTCGAGGCGGCGGCGCCGCCTACCCGAGTTCGATCAGCATTGACCTACCCAATGTCAATGTGATAAAAGTCATAAAACTCTGGAGGCCAACATGCCTGAGCGTAGACGCGAGCGCCGCAAGACCAGCGGTGAGCCGGCCAAACCACGTCGGGAGACCAGGCAGGACAAGGAGACCCGGTTCGTCATCTCGGCGAAAGAACTCGCCGCGACGCCGGATGAGCTCGAAGAGATCAAGAGCGCGTTATTGCGCAACGCCGTGTCGACACTGAAGAAATACCGCACGACAGAAGGTGCGGCTCTCGAGACGCCGAATATCGCAGCGTTGTCGTTCTCGCTGTCCTTCAGCCTCAGCTTCAGCCTCGGTTTCGGGGAGCCGGAGGAATTGCTTGGCCCGGCCCAGTAACACTGGGAGCGGATCGACGAGGGACCACGTCGCTGTGCCGGGATCGCCCCCGCGGAATTGGGTGCCGCCCTTCACCACGTATGTCGTCAAGATCTACGAGTTCTGCAATCTGAACTGCACATATTGCTATATGTACAACCTCGCGGATCAATCCTATCTGTCCAAACCCGTCCGGATGTCGGAGCGGACGCGCGACGCATTCTTCAGCCGGCTGGTTGAACACGCGCGAGATCACAAGATCAATCCAGTCACGATAGTGCTGCACGGCGGGGAGCCGTTGCTCACCGGCAAGGACTACCTCGACCGGTGGATAACCAATTTGCGTGAGGCGCTCGGCTCGACTCGCTCGCTCGTTCGGCTCCAGACCAACGGGATCCTCCTTGACGACGAGTGGGTGGATCTCCTGTGTCGCCACGACGTCCGCGTAGGCATTTCTCTCGATGGGCCGGCCGAGTACAACGACCGCTTCCGGGTCGACCTGCGGGGCAGAGGTTCCTACGATCGCGTGCTCACCGGTTTACGCCGCCTCATGGACCATCCCCGTGGTGCGGACGTATTCGGGGCCATCTTGTCGGTCGCCAATCCACGGATTCCCGCCACGGAGATGTGGGACTTCTGGCGGGGACTCGGAGTGACCCGCTACGACTTCAACCTGCCCCATTGCACGCATGATCAGCCCCCCTGGTTCACCCAGGATGACCTGACCACATGGATGATCGAGCTGTTCGACCTGTGGTGGGCCGCGGATGACCCCCAGTATGAGATCAGGTTCTTCAAGAACATCGTCGATCTCGTCCTCGGGGCGCCCTTCAGTACCGACTACATCGGCGGCAAGGCCGGCGGGATCGCAGTTGTCGAGACCGATGGCTCGATTCAGGGCGCTGATGCGTTGCGGGCTTGCGAGGACGGATTGGTCGAGCTCGGGCTCAGCGTGCATCATCACGCTTTCGACGATGCATTGAGGAATCCACTCGTTCAGCTCGCCAACCACAGTTCGGCACAGTTGTGCGAGACGTGCCAGGCCTGTCGCGTGCGCGAGGTCTGCGGCGGAGGGTATCTGCCGCACAGGTACAGCCGAGCGCGTCGGTTCGACAACCCGTCGGTCTATTGCGACAGCCTGTACGCCATCATCAGCCATATCCGCGAGCGCGTCGTGGATAGCCTGGGTAGCTTGGCGAAGGAGACGCATGTCGCCGGTGTCTAAGCAGCAGCTCACGTCGTGGTTGATGCCCGGGAATGCTTCTGCGACCGAATCCCTAGTCCGATCTTCGGGTGTCGGCCGATTGGCGGAATTCACCCAACTGACGACCTATCTGGCAGCTCAGCCCGGCTTCGAGGCCTTCCGTACGGAGGCTGCGGCCACACTCGATCAGCTCGACGGGGAGCCGGCAGACACCCTGTTCCGACGTCTCGGTTCACCCATCTTTCGCGGGTGGCTGAGCACCTTCGCCAACGCGGAGGCCTTCACGCCCGACAACAAGGTGGTGTGCGAACAGCTGACGCTGTGGAACAACATTCGCTACGGATTTCTCGCGCCCGCGCAGTACCGCGCCACGATGCGGGTGATCGACGGAATGTGCGTGACGTGGGATCCGCGATTAGCACTGCGGGTCGGTGCGGAAGACACGGTCCGCGTCGAGAAGGAAGGTGAGCGGCTGATCGTGCGGTCGGTGCGCGGCGACGTACTGATCGATGCCGACGTCAACGAAGAACGAATCGCGGGTGGTGTTTTCGCCGAAGGATGCCGCCTGGTGTACGCGCCGTTGCTTCCCGACTCGCAGATCGTCGTCAGAAACGACCTGCCGCTCCTTCAGCTACGCCTATTAGGCACCCAGCGCGACGACGCCGTCTCGCTCGGATCGTTCGACCACTCTCCGTCGAGCTACCCCGCGTTCGACCCAGCCCGGTACCTCGAAGCAGCGACGATCATCCGTGACGTGTGGCCCGAGGGTTACGCCGACTTCCAGCAGACGCTGCAAGTCGTGATTCCCCGCACGAGCCCGCCGCGGTGGCGAGCACGTGGGATGACCATCTCCACCTTCGCCGGCGCGATCTGGCTGTTCGTGGACCGTGTTGTCGATCTCGTCGAGCATATGGTTCACGAGCAGGGCCATGTGAAGCTGCGCTACATCGAGGACACCTGCCCGATTCTCGATCCGGTTCAGACCGAGGATCGTTACACCGTCGGATGGCGTAAGGACCCGCGCCCGATCGTCGGGATCTATGAAGGCGTCTTCGTGCATCTTCAGGTCCTGCATGCGTTGTCGGCTGCGGTCGAGCGGGGCGCCTTCTCCGCAGCGGACCTGGACGCGTGCGAACAACGGATTCAGGCGATGACGGCTCAGGTTGAGGAAGGGTTGACGGTGCTCACGGCGCATGGTCGGTTCACCCCAACCGGCGAGGCTTACCTCGCCTGGGCAGAGAGCACGTTGGACCGGTTCCGGGTTTCCTTGGTCTGACGTCCACCTGCGTCGTCCTTGTGTTGTATGACAAGGCCTTGTTGACCTGGTAGCGACTGGGCAGGAACTCAGTCAGCATCCGACGCCACCCCTCCTCGCTCGCGTCACCGATCGTGGGGCCGTGATCGGTCACGAGCTTGGCGTCAGACATGCTCGCCGCGAGTTGGGCTGCCTTTGACTTGTACGCCGCACCCAGATCGAACACCGGCCTGGCTCCTGATTCACCTCCGCGAAGTAGTCCGCGGCGGTCAGCACCGAGCATCCGCCGCAGTCGCACTTCATGCGGTAGTCGTAGGCGAAGCCGTCGAAGCGCTCGATTAACGCTGGGACGACGTCGTGATCCATAGACCCGAATGTATCTAGACGAGCGGACAGGGCTTCGGCGTTGCCGCCGTCGAGTGACACGAGCTTTTCGTGTTTGAGCAGGGTCAGCCCCAGCCAGCGATCAGGACCGTCGCGGCGAGCCGGATCGCCGGGCACGTCACTGTGGCACCCGCACGGCTCCCTGGGCGCAGACACTCGGCGATCACGTCGGCGTACTACGCGACCCGCGGTCAGCGCCGTCGCCGCTCATAACGCCGGGCCAGTCGCCGGCCGAGTAGGCGCAGGCATCGATACGGATTCGGCGATCCAGTCGATCTTCATCGTCGCGCTGCCGTGAAGCGCGCCGCGTCGGCGTTGACCGTGGGTAGCTGGTGCAAGATCGCGTCCGAGCCGCCTGTCGGTGCGAGTGACGCTGTCAGGCTGGCGTGCGCGCTTTTGCGGAGGTGGCGCCGTGCTCGGCCAGCCAGCTGACGACGTTGTCCTGGCGGGCTCCCAGCGAGCTGGCCACATCCGCGACTGACGTGCCTGCAGGGTTGTCCGCAGTGACGCCGCGGCGCGGGCCTGCGGCCGCGCGCGGATTGGCGTTCGCCGGAAGTTGATCGTCACGGCTCGCGAGGCTCGGGGGGCCGCACCACGTCGGTCGAACGCTGGCTCCGGTCGGCCGTTTGCCCGCACCGCCCACATGTGGCCCGCCAGGAACGCCTTCTGTTGATCTGTGTACCTAGCGGCTCACCAGCGTGAGGTCAGGCGGGCGTCACCAGCCCTTCGATGTTGGCCGGGTGGAAGAAGTCTGCCGGTGAAACGGTTCCGGCGTTGATGCTGACGAAGTCGTCCATCGATTCCTGGTTGCCGTAGACGGCGCCGAACAGTTGCTGCTGCTCGGGTGACGGCGGCTCGAGCGTGGCCAGGTCCGAGGTGAACTCGTAGATCGGCAGCACATGCGTGTCGCGGGTGATCTGGTGGGTGGCCATCGCATCGTCGAAGGTCCGATCGCCGCGGAACACTTCCTCGAGCGCGGCTGCGACTGACTCGGCGTCGCTGAAGGCGTCGTTGATGCCCTGCGCGGTGATCGGGTCCTTGTTGTACGCGGCGTCGCCGATCAACACCCAGCCCGAGCCGTAGGGCCTTGCGAAAGAAGCTTGGTGTGGACGCGGCGGTGAACCGCTCCTGACGTTTGGCCGCGCGGACACGCTCGGCAAATTGCGGCGCGAGGTCGAGTGTCTGTAGGAAGCCGCCCTCCGGATCGGCCTTGAAAGCGTCCACCTCGGCGTGCGGCCAGCCCAGCACGACCATCGTGAGCCCGTCGTTGGTCGGTGCGGCGGCCCACCCGCGATAAGGCCTGATGTAGATCTCGAAGCCGTCGACCGGCAGGTCGCTGAAGTAGGTGTAGTACCCCGACTGCAGCCTCGGCTTCTCGTGGTAACGCTCGGCGCGGACGGTCTTCGCGACGAGAGAGTTGCGCCCGTCCGCGCCGATCACGACTCTCGCGCGCTCGACGACCGGCTGGCCGCCGTGGTCATGGCCGCGGATGCCCACCACGACGCCGTCCTCGATCAGGATCTCTTCGACCGAGAACCGCTCCCGAACTTCAGCACCCGAGCGTGCCGCAGCGTCGACCAGGATCTTGTCGAGCACCCTGCGCCGCGGGGCATAGGCGTGCGGCGGGCCGCCTGGCGCCGGGCGCGGAGTGCCCTTGATGGCGATTGGCCCGAAGTCGAAGGAGTAGGTCGCCATCGGGGGAAGGCCCGAACCGGTGACCTCATCCAGCAGCCCCCAACGGCTCAACGCCGCGACCGCCGGCGCCTGCACGACGTGGGTCGAGACGGTGTCGCTCGGGAACTCGGCACGGTCCACGACAAGCACCCGGTAGCCCTGCCTGGCCAGCAACATCGCCACCGGTGAACCGGCGCACCTGGCGCCAATCACAATCACGTCGTACATCGCAGATCCCCTCGGCCGTGTTGCCGTGGCTGCCAGTCTGACCCTCGCCGAGACCGTCGAATACAGCAGAAACCCGATCCGTCACCGGATGGACATGTCTGCGCGCCGACGGGGACAACGCCGCGCCGTCGCCGACGCCCAGGCTGCCGCCGCCCGCCACGGACGGCTCACCCCGCTCGCCTGGGACGACCGACCACGACCCCGACCGCCCGCGCACTGAGATCAATCAGTGGAAGCACTGCTCCAGCGAACCGAAGCCGAGATCCCGCCACATGCGTGAGCGCAGACCACGCCCCTCCGCCCGGATGGCCGGCGAAGACCCCGTGTCCCACAGCGCGCGATAACCACAGCCTGCGGCGACTCGGATCAGCCAGGGAAGGTGCGACGAGATCGGCGATCGGGGACGCCCACCACGTCGATCGTCACGTGCGGGCTGGGTCGCGATCAGTGGCGGCGCCGCTCGTGGGTCAGATCAGTCGTGCCAGCCCAGAGATCACATTGTGGAGCTGAGGGGATTCGAACCCCTGACCCCCTCGTTGCGAACGAGGTGCGCTA
>JBDTXT010000107.1:0-7939 GCA_040006035.1 Pseudonocardiales bacterium
CTCCCACCACGTTGTTGACCGGTCGTTACCGCAGTGAGACCATGAGGTGACCTGACGGGAGCTCTGCTCCGCTGGCCACGACCACCGGTCCGCACTCAACGGGATCGCGAGGTAGTCGCCGGGAACGCCCCTCCCGCCGCGTCCACAACAGCAACCTGTCCCAGGGTCGACCGGGCCGCAAACACCCAGCCGGGTGCCGATCGGGACAACGGGTGAACTGAAGGGTCGCCAGATGGCACGCGCCTTGTTGGGCTACGTAGGCAACAACAACGAACAGACTTTGGCTCTCGAGGTAGCGCGACTGCGCCGCCGAGTGTCCGAGCTCGAGTCCGAACTGGCCGAACTGCGTCACACCAATCATGCCGACCTCGACCGCGAGCTGCATCGCTTCGCCGAGGCGGCCGAGCCCGTCCTCGCCTAGATTCCGGGCTCCAGCCCGCTCTCGTTATAGGTTCTTCGGGACCGTCCGCGCGCCGCGCATCGCGGCGACGACCTGACCCGGGAGATCCGTGCATCTCAAGTCGCTGACGCTGCGGGGTTTCAAATCCTTCGCATCGGCCACGACCTTGCGTTTCGAACCCGGGATCACCGCGGTCGTTGGTCCCAACGGATCCGGCAAGAGCAACGTGGTCGACGCGATCGCCTGGGTCCTCGGCGAGCAGGGCGCCAAGACGCTGCGCGGCGGCAAGATGGAGGACGTCATCTTCGCCGGCACGGCCGGCCGCCCGCCGCTGGGCCGGGCCGAAGTGACGCTCACGATCGACAACTCTGACAACGCGCTGCCGATCGACTACACCGAGGTCTCGATCACCCGCCGGATGTTCCGTGAGGGCACCAGCGAGTACGAGATCAACGGTGAGGGCGTCCGGCTGCTGGACATCCAGGAACTGCTCTCCGACTCGGGTATCGGCCGGGAGATGCACGTCATCGTCGGGCAGGGTCAGCTCGACTCGGTGCTGCAGGCCCGCCCCGAGGACCGTCGCGGCTTCATCGAGGAGGCCGCAGGCGTCCTGAAGCATCGCAAGCGTAAAGAGAAGGCACTGCGCAAGCTCGATTCGATGCAGGCCAACCTGACCCGCATCACCGATCTGACCGGCGAGCTGCGCCGCCAGCTCAAACCGCTCGGCAAGCAGGCCGAGATCGCCCGGCGCGCCGCGGGCGTCCAGGCCGAGCTGCGTGACTCCCGGCTGCGGCTGCTCGCCGACGATCTGGTCGCGCTTCGGGTGGAGCTGGAACGCGAGGTTGCCGACGAGGACGCGATCAGGGCGCGACGCAGCGCGGTCGAGGCGAGGGTCGAGCAGGCGCGGGATCGGGAGGCCGAGCTCGAGCAGGCGGTCGCCTCCGACGCGCCCCTGCTGGCTCGGACCCAGGAGACCTGGTACCACCTCTCCGCGCTCGAGGAGCGCTTCCGGGGCACCGCCTCACTGGCCGCCGAGCGCGCCCGGCACCTGGCCGCCGAGCCCGAGGAGGCCCGCCCGGGCCGCGACCCGGAGGCGATGGAGGCAGAAGCTGTCGAAGTCCGCGCCGAGGAGGCGCAGCTGCAGGAGGCGCTGGGCACCTCGCATGCGTCGCTGACCGAGGTCGTCGGCACCCGACAGGAGCTGGAGCGTCGCCTGGCCGAGGCCGAACGGGCGCTGGTGGCGGTGGCCCGCGCGGTCGCCGACCGACGCGAGGGACTGGCCAAGCTGGTGGGCCAGGTCAACGCCCTGCGCACCCGGTCCACCGCGGGCGGCGACGAGATTGCCCGGCTGGCCAGCGCCGCGGCCGAGGCGCGCACCCGAGCCACGACCGCCGAGGCTGAATTGAGCCTCGTGCAGGCCGAGGTCGGCGTGCTGGACGAGGGTGAGCTCAGCCTGGACGAGCGGCACGAGGCGGCCGTGGCCGCCTACGAGTCCATCGAGGCCCGGGTGCGCGAACTCGCCGCGGGCGAGCGCGAGGCCGAAAGAAAACGCGCCACCTGGGCCGCCCGAGCCGACGCGCTGGCCCTCGGGCTCACCCGCAAGGACGGTGCCGGCGCATTGCTGGCCGCCGGATCAAGGCTGCCCGGGCTGCTCGGCTCGGTCGCGGCCCTGCTGACGGTCGACCCTGGGCACGAGGCCGCGCTCGCCGCGGCACTCGGCATGGTCGCTGACGCGGTCGCGGTCGCCTCCGCAACCGACGCCGTCAGCGCGCTCGAGGTGCTCAAGCACGACGACGCCGGCCGCGCCGGCCTGCTCGTCGGCGGCGTAGAGACGCACCTGGACCGCTCGGCTTGGCCCAATCTGCCACCCGGTGCCGTCTGGGCCATCGACGTCGTCCGGGCGCCGGTCGCCATCCGCGGCAGCATCGAGGATGCGCTCGACCGGGTCGCCGTGGTGGCCGACCTGCCAGGTGCCCACAGCCTCGTCGCCGATTACCCGTCAGTGCGCGCGGTGACCCACGCCGGCGACGTACTAGGCGCCCGCTGGTCCGCGGGCGGGTCTGCCTCCGCGCCGAGCGCCATCGAGATCCGCGCTGCCGTCGACGAGGCGCAGCTCAAGTCTGACGAGGCCGCAGCACGACACGAACGGCTGCACGCACAGCTGACCGAGTCCCGGGCCCGCGCAGACGCGCTGCGCGCCGACGTCGAGAGCGCGCTGCTCGCGCTGCACGAATCCGACGCGCGGCTGTCCGCGGTGGCCGAGCAGCTGGCCCAGCTGGGGCAGGCCGCACGGTCGGCCGGCGCCGAGGCGGCGCGCCTGGATGCGGCGCGCACCGCGGCCGAGGACGCGCGCGACCGGGATCTGGCCGGGCTGTCCGACCTCGAGGAGCGACTGCATCTCGCCGAGGTCCAGACCGAAGAGCCGGAGGAGCCGGCCGCCGACGAGCGCGACTCGTTGCAGGCCGAGGTGGCCCGGGCGCGGCAGTCCGAGATGGAGGCCCGCCTCTCGGTGCGCACGGGCGAGGAGCGGGTGCGCGCTGTCTCCGGCCGCGCCGAGCAGCTGCTGCGCGCCGCGGAAATCGAACGCGCTGCACGACGGCGGCTGCTCGAGGTGCGCGCCGCCCGCGCCCGCGGAGCCCTGGTGGCCGGCGCGGTCCGTAACGCCGCCACGCAGGTACTGACCCGCATCACCGAGTCCGTCGCCGCGGCGGTGGCCGAACGCGATGCCGCGCAGCAGGCCCGGGTGGTCCGGGAGGGTGAGTTGCTCACCCTGCGCGCGCAGACCCGCGAGCTGAGCGAGGAGTTGGCCCGGCTGACCGACGAGGTGCACCGCGACGAGATCGTGCGCGCTGAGCAACGGCTGCGGATCGAGCAACTCGAGGCCCGCGCCGCCGACGAGTACGGCGTCGACGTCGAGGCGCTGTTGGCCGAGTACGGTCCTGACCAACCGAGCCCGCCCAGCGCCATCGAGACCGCTGAATACGAGCAGGCCCGCGAACGCGGCGAGCAGGTCGTCGCCCCGCTACCCGGACCCTTCCACCGCCCGACGCAGGAAAAGCGCGCCGCTCGCGCCGAACGCGACCTGGCTCTGCTCGGCAAGGTGAACCCGCTCGCGCTCGAGGAGTTCGCGGCCCTGGAGGAGCGCCACCAGTTCCTGTCCACTCAACTCGAGGACCTCAAGGCCACCCGTCGCGATCTGCTCACTGTCGTCCGGGAGGTGGACGGACGCATCCTCGAGGTGTTCACCAGCGCTTATCACGACGTGGCCCGAGAGTTCGAGGTCGTCTTCGCCACCCTGTTCCCGGGCGGCGAAGGCCGGCTCGTGCTGACCGACCCCGACGACATGCTGATGACCGGAATCGACGTCGAGGCCCGCCCGCCCGGCAAGAAGGTGAAGCGGCTCTCGCTGCTGTCCGGCGGTGAGCGCTCGCTGACGGCAGTGGCGCTGCTGGTGGCGATCTTCCGCGCCCGGCCCAGCCCCTTCTACATCCTGGACGAGGTCGAGGCCGCGCTGGATGACGTGAACCTCGGCCGGCTGATCTCGCTCATCGCCGAACTGCGGGCGAGCAGCCAGATCATCCTCATCACGCACCAGAAGCGCACGATGGAGATCGCCGACGCGCTCTACGGCGTCACCATGCGCGGCGACGGTGTCACCCAGGTGATCAGCCAGCGGCTGCGGGACGGCTAAGAGCGCTAACCAGGACGAACCAAGCTATTACGGCTGTGAGACGGATCAGCCCGACGCGGGAGTTTCTCAGTTCGTCGATTACCGTAGTGGGGTGACGAAGCCGAATTCTGCCCCTCGATCTCGCTTGCGTAGCGCAGCGGCGCTGCTCGTCGGCGCCACGCTCATCCTGTCCGCCTGCACCTCTAACGGCGGGGAACACATCAAGACGACGGTGGTGACTGACGCGAACGGCAAGACCAGCACGGTGACCAGCGGCGCCCCGACGACCAAGGCGACTCCGCCCAAGAAGCAGACCTCACCGGTGCACGTGGCGCTCAAGTTCAGCGACGGACAGCAGTTTGGCGTCGGTATCCCCATCATCGCGTTCTTCACGAGAACGATCAGAGACGCCCGCCCGTTCTCGCAGGCCACCAAGGTCACCGTCAACGGTCAGCAGGTAAAGGGCGCTTGGTACTTCGAGCATTCGTCAGCGGACAAGAAGTACCCGATCGAGGCACACTGGCGCACCCAGAACTACTGGCCGGCTCACGCTGAGGTTCACATGGACCTCCCCGTCAAGGGCCTGTCCGCCGGCGGAACGCTCGCCTTCGACGACAGCCTCACCTCGGACTTCACCACCGCCTCGGCGAACATCGTCACCGTCGACGACTCGACGCACATGCTCACCGTGACCAGCGACGGCCAGAACAGGGGCTCGTTCCCCGTGTCGCTCGGCGCGACAGATACCCCCACCCGCAGCGGCGTCAAGGTGATCATGGAGAAGGGCGCGAGCATCTGCATGAAGGGCCCGGGTTACAGCGAATGCGGGGTCAAGTACACCCAGCGGCTGACCTACGACGGTGAATACCTGCACGCGGCGCCTTGGAACCTCGGCAACATCGGGCGCGCCGACAGCTCCAACGGCTGCACCAACTTGCGCCCCGTCGACGCGCTCAAACTCTACAAGATTCTCAAAATCGGTGACGTGGTCGTCTACCCGAACGCCAACGGCGGCAAGATGCAACTCGGCCAGGGCTACGGCGACTGGAACGTGTCGTGGACCCTGTGGCAGACGGGCGGCCTGATCCCCACCCGCTAACCGGGTCGCAGTCCGCCTGAGCACCTGCTGGTCGGTGCGGTGTGCATTCTTGCTGTCGTGGCATTCGTGACCATGACCGCCGGGGTGACCGGCGCTCAATTCTGTGGGGCCGGGTCCGATGATCGCTCGCTTGCGGCTGGAGCGACCTTTCCGCACCGGACACAGATGCGGTAGGGCCGGGTGTTCTCGACGTCGTAGTACATATCGCGCCACTTGTGACTGAGCACGCGGCACATCGCGCGTTCGGCCGTCGATCGACCTGCCATAGCGCATCCCCCGATTTGCTGTCGTAGAGCTCAGGCTTAACGATCTTGCTCGACCAACACTCTTGTCGGGCAAGTGATGACTCCGATGAGATTCACAGCGTCAGCTAAGTTTGAAATTTCCGGGAGAGTACCTGCCTCGTGGCGAAGGGCAGGCGCCGGTGACGGGCTGGGAGGATGGCTGAGTGGTCTACCTCTGGATAGCTCTGGCTGTGGTCGTCCTGGCGGCAGTGCTGTTGGTTTCCCTCGTCGTGCCGCGGCGCCGTCGTGCTGCGCCCCCGCCGCCGAGCCGGGTCGAGGCCAGCCCGCCGGCCTCGGTAGCTCAACCGAGCGCGTCGACGGGCACCGTCGACACAGCCGCCGAGGCACCGGCCGCGCCGACGCTCGAGACTCCAGAACCAACCGCGGGCCGGCTGCTGCGGCTGCGCGCCCGGCTGGCCCGGTCGCAGAGCACGCTCGGTCGCGGCCTGCTGTCGGTGCTGTCCCGCGAGAACCTTGACGAGCAGGCCTGGGAGGACGTCGAGGAGGCGCTGCTAACCGCCGATGTAGGGGTGGGTGCGACGAACGAGATCGTCGAGCGTCTCAAGACCCGCACCAAGGTGCTCGGCACTCGGTCGCAGGGGGAGTTGCGGGCGCTGCTCACCGACGAACTGGTCACCGCGCTGCGGCCGGACATGGACCGCTCGTTGCACACCACGTCGACGTCGGACCGGCCAGCGGTGGTGCTGGTCGTCGGCGTCAACGGCACCGGCAAAACCACCACCTGCGGCAAGCTCGCGCGCGTTCTGGTGGCCGACGGCCGCACCGTGCTGCTTGCGGCCGCCGACACCTTCCGCGCCGCCGCGGCCGAGCAGTTGCAGACCTGGGGGTCGCGGGTAGGCGCCGAGACCGTACGCGGGCCCGAGGGCGGCGACCCGGCCAGCGTCGCGTTCGATGCCGTCAGGCAAGGCACCGACGCCAAGGTCGACACAGTCCTGATCGACACCGCCGGGCGGCTGCACACCAAGGTCGGACTGATGGACGAACTCGGCAAGGTCAAGCGCGTCGTGGAGCGGCAGGGTCCGGTGGACGAGACTCTGCTGGTGCTCGACGCCACGACCGGCCAGAACGGGCTGACGCAGGCGCGGGTCTTCACCGAGGTCGTCGACGTCACCGGCATCGTGCTGACCAAGCTCGACGGCACCGCCAAGGGTGGCATCGTGATCAGTGTGCAGCGCGAGTTGGGTGTGCCTGTCAAGCTGATCGGCCTGGGCGAGGGTGCCGACGATCTGGCCCCCTTCGATCCGGAACAATTCGTCGACGCCTTGCTAGGCGAACAATGACGATGAGCGTCGACGCCCTGCTGGGCGAACAGTGAAAGCGCTCTACAAACCGGCCGGGGCGCCGGGTTTCGAGTTCATCGATCGACCGGAGCCGCAGGCCGGACCCGGCGAGGTACTGATCCGGGTCCAGCGCACCGGTATCTGCGGCACCGATCTGCACATCGAGGCGTGGGACGCCTGGGCGGCCGGCGCGGTGAACGCACCGCTCGTGCCCGGACATGAGTTCTGCGGGGAGGTCGTATCGCTGGGCTATGGCGTGCGCGACGTCCGCGTGGGCGACCAGGTCTCGGGCGAGGGACACATCGCCTGCGGCACCTGTCGCAACTGCCGGGCGGGCCGTCGGCATCTGTGCATCCGCACGTCCAGCGTGGGTGTCAACCGCGACGGTGCCTTCGCTGAGTACGTCGTGTTGCCCGAGTCCAACGTCTGGGTGCACCACCTGCCGATCGACCCCGACCTCGGCGCCATCTTCGACCCGTTCGGCAACGCGGTGCACACCGCGCTGTCGTTCCCGCTTGTCGGCGAGGACGTGCTGATCACCGGCGCCGGCCCGATCGGGCTCATGGCAGCCGAAGTGGCGCGCCACGTCGGGGCTCGTTTCGTCGTGATCACCGACGTCAGCGAGTACCGGTTGGCCATGGCCCGCGACATGGGTGCGAACCTTGCCCTCGACGTCTCCCGGGAGACCATCGTCGATGCCCAGCGTCGGCTCGGGATGGTCGAGGGATTCGACGTCGCGTTGGAGATGAGCGGCCAACCCGCGGCGCTGCGCGACGTGCTGGCGAACCTCAACCACGGCGGCCGAATCGCGATGCTCGGCCTACCCAGCCAACCGATCGAGATCGACTGGGCCAAGATCGTCACGCACATGATCACGATCAAGGGCATCTACGGCCGGGAGATGTTCGAGACGTGGTACGCGATGAGCGCGATGCTGGCCTCCGGCCTGGACATCTCCAAAGTGATCACGCACCGGTTTGCGGCGACGGACTGGGCCGACGCGTTCAAGGTGGCCCGCAGCGGCGAGTGCGGCAAAGTCGTTCTGGATTGGTCACGATGAGCGCCCCCGCAAGCGGGGGGACCCCCACCGCGATAAACATTGAGATCGGCGCCGAAGGCGCGCGTGGGCCGAGTGTCCGCCCGAGCTTGCGAGTGGCGGGCCGCGAGGTTCGCTCTGGTGCGCCA
>JBDTXT010000108.1:0-7910 GCA_040006035.1 Pseudonocardiales bacterium
CGACCACATCAGGGCGCGTTACCCCGAGGTGGTCGTGCACCCGGAGGCGCGCCCGAAGGACGTGCGCGTGCAGGCCTGGGTGGTCGGCCCGGGCCTGGGCACCGACGACACCGCAATGGGCTTGTTGTCCGATGTGCTGCGCACCGACCTGCCCGTGATCGTCGACGCTGACGCGATCACCCTGGTGGCGCGCTCACCCGGCCTGGTGCGCGGCCGCACTGCACCCACCGTGCTGACACCGCACGATCGCGAATTCGCCCGGATTGCCGACCGGCCGACGGCCGACCGGCTCGCGTCGGTACGCTGGGTGGCCCACGATCTCGGTGCGACGGTGCTGCTCAAGGGCCGTGCCACGGTGATCGCCGCCCCCGACGGGGCCGTATACGTCAACGCCACCGGCACACCGTGGCTCGGTACGGCGGGCAGCGGTGACGTGCTCAGCGGGCTGCTCGGGTCACTGCTCGCCGCCGGTCTGGCTGCGCCGCTGGCCGCCGCGGCTGCCGCCTACGTGCACGGCGTGGCCGGCCAACGGGCCGCCACTGACGGGCCGCCGTCAGCCACCGACGTGCTGGCCGAGTTGCGCGGCGCCATCCGGTCAATCACCGCCGACTGACTGGCGACGCCTGGCCAGGGTCGGGATCGCGCCTTCCACTCGCCCTGCGCACCGGTTTCAACTTGCTGACTCACATTCAATAACCTAGGGTTTCCGGAATGTCCGCGTTCGTCGGCAAGGAGATCGTGATGCGTCGTCGGGCCACCCTCTTGGCCGGCGTGGTGGCCGTTGCGGCTGTGGCCCTCTCAGCCCTGCTCGGCAGCACGTCGGCCGGCGCATCGACGCACAAGTACCCCGTGCCGTACACGTTCCTGACCTCTGCCCTGCTGGCCAGCGCCCAGGTCGACGCCGATCCACCGGGCGCGAACATCTGGACCTGCCAGCCCTCCGCTGCGCACCCGCACCCGGTCGTCCTCGTGCACGGTCTCTTGGGCAACAAGAACACCAACTGGCAGACCTACGCACCGCTGCTGGCCAACAACGGCTACTGCGTGTTCGCCCTGACCTACGGCGTCGCGCCCGGCACGCCGCTGCCGCTGAGCCAACTGGGCGGCTTCACCACGATGGAGGCCAGCGCCACCCAGCTTGCCGCCTTCGTCACCAAGGTGTTGGCCGCCACGCACGCCAGGAAAGTCGACATCCTCGGGCACTCCGAGGGCACCGTGATGCCGGACTACTACGCCAAATTCCTGGGCGGGGCAGCCAAGATCGACAAGTACGTCTCGCTCGCGCCGATCTGGCACGGCACCAACCCGGCCGGGCTGGCGACGGTGAGCAGGCTCGGGGACATCTACGGCGTCACCCCCGTGGTCAATGGTGTCTTCGCCCCGTACTTCGCGGTCGGCCCGGAACTGCTGACCGGCTCGGCGTTCTACGCCAAGCTGCGCTCGGGCGGTACGCCCGTGGTCAAGGGCATCACCTACACCAACATCGTCACCAGATACGACGAACTGGTCGTGCCGTACACCAGCGGAATCCAGGCCGGGATGCGCAACATCATCGTGCAGGACCAGTGCGCCCTCGACTTCAGTGAGCACTTCCAGATCGCCGCCGATCCCGTCGCCGCTGCCGACGTGCTCAACGCCCTGGACCCGGCCCACCCACAGCCGGTGCCGTGCCGCCTCGTGCTGCCCTTCGTCGGCGGCTGACAGACCCTAAAGTAGACCGCGTGCTGCGTAGTGAAGCCGTCGTCGATCTGGCCGCCATCCGCGCCAACGTCGCCACCCTGAAGGCCGCGACGCCGGCCGACGTGATGGCGGTCGTGAAGGCCGACGGCTACGGGCACGGCCTGCTGGAATCGGCCCGCGCCGCGCTGGCGGGCGGCGCCACCTGGCTGGGCACCGCGATGATCGACGAATCGATCGCACTGCGTGCTGCCGGGATCACCGTCCCGGCGCTGGCCTGGCTCTGGACGCCTGGCGAGATAGAGACGGTGCGCCGCGCCCTGGCCACCGACATCGACCTGTCGGTGAGCAGTCAGTGGCAGCTCGACATGGTGCGGTTGGCCGCCGCGGACCTGGATCTGGTTCCACACGTACATCTCAAGATCGACACTGGGCTGTCGCGCAACGGCGCGTACGTGGGCGACTGGGCCGACCTGCTGAGCGCAGTGGCCAAGGCACAGGCCGCGGATGAGCTCGAGGTCGTCGGCGTGTGGAGCCACTTCGCCTACGCCGACGAGCCCGGTCACCCGATGATCGCCCAGCAGATCGAGGCCTTCCGCGACGCGCTGGCGGCCGCGTCCCGCGTGGGCATCGAACCACGGCTTCGGCACCTGGCGAACTCGGCGGCCACGCTCACCCTGCCCGAGGCGCACTTCGACCTGGTCCGTCCCGGCATCGCGGTCTATGGGCTGTCGCCGGTGCCGCAGCAGGGCGACTTCGGCCTGGTGCCGGCCATGACGCTGCGGGCTGCGCTGGCGTCGGTGAAGCGGGTGGCCGCCGGCGCGGGCGTCTCTTATGGGCACGCCTACACAACTGCCCGCGATACGACGCTGGCGCTCGTGCCGCTCGGATACGCCGACGGGATCCCGCGCAATGCCACCAACGTCGGGCCGCTGTCGATCAACGGGTCTCGGTTCACCGTGAGCGGGCGGGTATGCATGGATCAGATCGTCGTCGACGTCGGTGATCTGCCGGTGGACGTGGGGGATCACGCCGTGCTGTTCGGCGCGGGTGCGTCCGAACCCCGGGCACAGGACTGGGCCGATGCGCTCGGCACGATCCACTACGAGATCGTGACTCGCGTCGGGCCGCGGGTGCCGCGAACTTACATCGGCGCCGCGGGGTGAGCGGTCCGCTGCACGGCCCGGGGCAGCCGGCCGGACCGCGGGTGCCGCTGACGGCCGAGCAGCGCGAGGCACTGAGCGGGCCGGTGTTGAGCGTGTCGTGCGCACCCGACATGCAGGCGCTCGGGATCCAACTGGCGCGGGTGCTGCGGGCGGGCGACCTGATCGTGCTCACCGGCCCGCTGGGCGCGGGCAAGACCGTGCTGGTGCAAGGGATCGGGGCTGGTCTGGATGTGCGCGGAAACGTTGTGTCGCCGACGTTCGTGATCGCGAGGGTGCATCGGCCCGCTCGCGACGGCGGGCTGCCGCTTGTGCACGTCGACGCCTACCGGCTGAAATCACTCGCCGAGGTCGACGACCTGGATCTGGACGTGGACGCCGCCGACGCGGTGACCGTGGTGGAGTGGGGCGCCGGACTGGTCGAGCAACTGACCGACGCCCGGCTCGAGATCGCGATTGCCCGGCACGCCGACTCCGACGAGCGCACCGTGCGCCTGATGCCCTTCGGCGGCGACTGGGCGGCGCGGGTCGCATCGCTGTCGAACTAGGCTGGTCGATTGTGCTCGTCCTCGCCATTGATACGTCCTCGGCCGCCGTGACGGCTGCCGTCCTCGACCTGGCTGCGGACGTCGTCCGTGCGGAGCGCGTCACGTTGAACTCCCGCGGGCACGGCGAATTTCTGGCGCCGGCCATCGCCGAATGCCTGGTCGAGGCAGGCGCCGTACCTGATGAGCTGGTGGCGATCGTGGCCGGCACTGGGCCGGGGCCATTCACCGGGCTGCGGGTCGGACTGGTCTCGGCGGCGGTCATGGCCGACGTCCTGGGCATCCCCACCTATGGTGTCTGCTCGCTCGACGCGATCGCCGGGGACCATCAGGGCACGTTGCTCGTCGCCACCGACGCCCGCCGCAAGGAGGTCTACTGGGCCCGCTACGTCGACGGTGTCCGGGTCGAGGGACCCGCGGTGTCACGCCCTGCAGACGTGCGTGTCGCTTGCGCCGAGATGGCCGGCGCGGGCGCGCGGCTCTACGCCGACGACCTGGGCCTGCCGTTCTTCAACCAGGACTACCCGTCCGCAGCGGCCCTGGTGCGACGAGCCGCCGACCGGATCCACGCCGGCGCCCCGTCCGAAATCCTCACCCCGCTCTACCTGCGCCGCCCGGACGCGGTCGAGCCCGGCCGCCCCAAGGCGGTGACCCAGTGACGGCGCCACCGAGCACCATCGTCGCGATGGCACCTGAGCACATCGACCAGCTGATGCCCTACGAGCGTGCGATGTTCGGCACCGAGGCGTGGACGGCGAGCGGCTACCGCACCGAACTGGCCGACAATGAACGGCGGCACTACCTCGTTGCGCAGGGCGCCGAGGGCGAGCTGCTGGGCTGGGCTGGGGTGATGGTCATCGCCGACTCGGCCGAAATCCTGACCGTGGGCGTGATCCCGACGGCGCGACGGCGTGGCATCGCCCGTCAGCTGCTCGACGGCCTGCTCGCCGAGGCCCGCCGGCGCGGTGTTGTCGAAGCGTTCCTCGAGGTGCGTATCGACAACGAGGCGGCACAATCCCTCTATGCGCACGAAGGATTCGTCCAGGTAGGCGTGCGCCCGGGCTACTACGACGCAGGACGCGTCGACGCGGTGGTGATGCGTCGTGAGTTCTGAGCCGCTCGTCCTCGGGATCGAGACGTCCTGCGACGAGACCGGCGTGGGGATCGTGCGCGGCATGACACTGCTGGCCGACGCCATCGCCAGCAGCGTCGACGAGCACGCCCGCTTCGGCGGCGTCGTGCCCGAGGTGGCCAGCCGGGCGCACCTGCAGGCGATGGTGCCGACCATCGAACGCGCACTGACCACAGCTGGCATCGCGGCGTCTGACGTCGACGCCGTAGCCGTCACGGCCGGGCCGGGGCTGACCGGTGCCCTGCTCGTCGGGGTCGCCGCGGCCAAGGCCTACTCGCTCGCGCTGGGTAAGCCGCTCTACGGCGTCAACCACCTTTCGGCGCACGTGGCTGTCGACCTGCTCGAGCACGGCCCGCTCGACGAGCCGTGCATCGCCCTGCTCGTCTCCGGTGGGCATTCGTCACTGCTGCTCGTCCCCCGCGTAGGCGGCCAGGAGCTCACCGAACTGGGCGCTACCGTCGACGACGCGGCCGGCGAGGCCTACGACAAGGTGGCCCGACTGCTGGGCCTACCGTTCCCGGGCGGGCCACCGATCGACGTGCTGGCCCGAGAGGGTGACCCGACGGCCATCGCGTTCCCGCGCGGTCTGACGGGGCAGCACGACGCGCCCTTCGCGTTCTCGTTTTCCGGGCTGAAGACGTCGGTCGCGCGGTGGGTCGAGGCGCGCCAGCGCGCGGGGGAGCCGGTGCCCACGGCCGATGTGGCCGCGTCGTTCCAGGAGGCGGTCGTCGACGTCCTGACGGCCAAGGCGGTCCGAGCGGCCCGCGAGCAGGGGGTCGGGCACCTCATCATCGGCGGCGGGGTGGCGGCCAACTCGCGACTGCGGGCGCTGGCCGAGCAGCGGTGCGCCGCCGCCGGGATCCGGCTGCGGATCCCACGGCCCGGCCTGTGCACCGACAACGGGGCCATGGTGGCCGCACTGGGGGCTCAGCTGGTGGCCCACGGCGCGACGCCGTCCGCCCTGGACATCCCGGCCGACTCCGCCCTGCCGATCACCGACGTCCTCGTCGGACCCCGCTCGGGCAGGATGGGCGCGTGACGGTGATGTGGGAGGTCCGAGCGGCCGACGGGCGGTTGGACGACCTGGTCGCCTATGTCACCGCCCACGCCGATCCGGCCGCGCAGGTGTTTCGTAGTAACGGCCCCGAGCCTCGCGTCGTCGTCATCGACCCCACCGGGCGGGGCGTGCCCGACGTCCCGCCTGAGCTCATCGCCCGCCCACCCCACGCGTGGCCTTTCGAACCGGTCGCCCGCGGCAGCTGAGCTTGCACGAGCGCGCGCCGGGCAGCAGAGTGCTGGCGTGGCGACCAAACCTGACGAAGAAACCCCAAGCCCGGACGAGTCCGATCGGCCCAGTCGCCCCGGCGGCCCCGCGGTCGCGCTGCGCTACGCACGGCGGGTGGCGGCGACGGCCCGTAACGCGGCCGAGGTCGTGCGCTTCGGCGGCCTGGAGACCGGTGAGCAGCCCTCGCCGTTCACGGTCGCGGCCGAGCGGTCGACCTACCGGCTGCGTCATTACTTCGCCGACAACGTCCCCGCCGACGCAACGCCGATCCTGCTCATTCCGCCGTTGATGATGGCCACCGAGGTCTGGGATGTCTCGCCCGGCAGTTCCGGTGTGGCCAGCCTGCACGTCGAGGGCCTGGACACCTGGGTCGTGGACTTCGGCGATCCGGGGCACGAGCCGGGCGGCCTGGAGCGCAACCTCACCGACCACGTCCTCGCCGTCAGTGATGCCGTCGACCTGGTGGCCGAGGCGACCGGTCGCGACGTCGTGCTCGGCGGCTACTCGCAGGGCGGCATGTTCGCGTACCAGACGGCGGCGTTCCGGCGCGGCAAGCACATCGACTCACTCGTGACGTTCGGCTCGCCTGCCGACACCACCGCACCGCTGCCGATCCCGGTATCGCCCGAGGTAGCGGCCCGGCTGGCGGCTGGGCTGCTCGACAGCGGCGTCCTGCGCAAACTCGCCCTGCCGAAATGGGCGGTCGGCCTCGGCTTCAAGTTGCTGTCCCCGGCCAAGACCGTGCAGGGACGCTTGCAGTTCCTGCTCGCGCTGCACGACCGCGATGCGCTGTTGCCCCGCGAACGCCAGCGCCGCTTCCTCGAATCCGAGGGCTGGACGGCCTATTCCGGCCCGGCCATCGCCGAGCTGCTCGAACAGTTCGTCACGCACAACCGGATGCTCGAGGGCGGGTTCGTCATCGACGACCGCCTGGTCACGCTCGCCGACATCGATGTGCCGATCATGACCGTGGTGGGCACGAGCGACACCATCGGCCACCCCGACTCGGTACGAGCGATCCGGCGGGCGGCCCCGCGGGCCGATGTGTACGAGCTCACGCTGCCGGGCGGGCACTTCGGGCTCGTCGTCGGCTCGAAGGCCACCGACATCACCTGGCCGGCAGTCGGCGCCTGGACGCGGTGGCGCGCCGGCCGGGCCGAGCTGCCCGACGACATCGTGTCGGCCGATCTCGTCGAGTCGACGAAGCTCAACTACGGCACGGGGGCCAACGCCCTGGCCCAGGCCACCGAGTTCGGGGTCGGTGCGACGCGGATCGTGCTCAGCACCGCCCGCCAAGTCGTGAGCACCGCGCGTGGTCTGGTGTCCGAGGCGCCGGTGCAGCTCGGGCGACTGTCGCGCATCGAGCAGCTGAGCCGGTCGACACGCATCTCACTCGGCCTGCTCCTGGACGAGCAGGCCCGTAAGGCAGGCGATGAGATCCTGTTCCTGTTCGGTGACCGCGCCTACCGCCAGGACGATGTGAAGCACCGCGTGGACAGCGTGGTGAAGGGCCTGATCAGCGTGGGCGTGCGGCAGGGCGACCAGGTCGGGGTGCTGATGAGCACCCGGCCCAGCGCGTTCACCGTCGTGGCTGCGCTCAGCCGCCTCGGTGCGACCGCGGTTCTGCTGCGCCCGGACGGCGAACTGGAGCGTGAAGCAGACCTCGGCCGCGTCACCTGGGTGATCTCGGACCCGGAGCACGTCGCCGACGGCCCGCCGCTGGACGGCGTCACCTGGTGTGTGCTGGGCGGCGGCACCAAGACCCGCAAGGTGCACCCGCAGGTGGTGGACATGGAGCGCATCGACCCGGAGCAGGTCGAAGTGCCGGCGTGGTATCGGGCCAACCCCCAGCGTGCGTCCGACGTCGCGTTCGTCCTGTTCACCGGCGAGGGCGCGAGCACCAAGGCGGTGCAGATCACCAACCGCCGCTGGGCCATGTCGGCGCTGGGCACGGCGTCCGCGGCGGCTCTCAAGTCGGGCGACACGGTCTACAGCACCACGCCGGTGCACCACTCGTCGGCTCTGTTGATGAGCGTCGGCGGCGCGGTGGCCGCCGGCGCCCGCTTCGCCATGGCGACCGCCGACGACCCGGAGACGTTCTGGGAGGA
>JBDTXT010000109.1:0-7887 GCA_040006035.1 Pseudonocardiales bacterium
CACCGAGCTGATGAGTCAGACCGCCGAGCGCATCGTGCCCGGGGCGTCCACGCGCGAGGCGATGGACCACCTCGACCACGACGCCGAGCGCAAGCTCGCCGGCACCGACGCGCTGAAGGCATGGATGCAGGGCAAGTCCGACGCCGCCGTCGCTGCACTGACCGACACCCACTTCGACATACCCGAGCCGATCCGTCGCCTCGAGTGCAAGATCGCGCCGACCCAGCAGGGCGGCATCTACTACACCGGCCCGAGCGATGACCTGGTCACCCGGCCGGGGCAGATGTGGTGGTCGGTGCCCAAGGGCGTCACCGAATTCGCGACGTGGCGCGAGCTGACCACCGTCTATCACGAGGGCGTGCCCGGTCATCACCTGCAGATCGCGCAGACCGTCTACCGGCGCAACCTGCTCAACCGCTGGCGCCGGCTGGCGTCCTGGACGAGCGGGCACGGCGAGGGCTGGGCGCTCTACGCCGAGCGGCTGATGGCCGATCTCGGCTTCCTCGACGACCCGGCCGACTACCTGGGCATGCTGGACTCCCAGTCACTGCGAGCCGCGCGGGTCGTCCTCGACATCGGCATCCACTGCGAGTTCGAGGCGCCGGCCGAGGTCGGCGGCGGGGACTGGACCTACGACAAGGCGTGGGACTTCCTGTCCGCGCACGTCGCGACGGCCGAGGGTTTCCGCCGCTTCGAGCTGGACCGCTATCTGGGCTGGCCCGGACAGGCACCGTCGTACAAGGTGGGCGAGCGGTTCTGGCTGCAACTGCGCGACGACGTGCGAGCCAAGCAGGGCGACGCGTTCGACCTCAAGTCGTTTCACCGCGCGGCGCTCGATGTCGGCAGCGTCGGGCTGGACGTGCTTCGCTCGGCCGTCCTCGGCGAATACGCCTGATGCTGATTCACCCTTGGGATTCGGGCGAGTCCGACCAGCAATGGCTGGACTTCGTCCGGGCTCAGGGCTTCGCCCATCTCGTGGCGAGCGGCCGCGACCGCGAACTACCCGTGGTCGTGCCGACCCAGTTCGCGCTGATGTCGTCCGAGCTGGTGCTGCTGCACCTGGCCCGGCCTAACCCGATCTGGGCGGCGCTGGCCGAGAACCCGACGGTGCTGCTCAGCGTGGCCGGCGACTGGGCCTACATCCCGGCAGCGTGGAAAGCGATCGGCGACGAGGACCCGCGGATGGGTGTACCGACCACGTACTACGCGGCGGTGCAGCTGATCGCCACCGCACAGATCGTCGACGACGAGGCCGGCAAGGCCGAGATCCTGCGGGCGCAGTTAGCCGTCACCGAGCCGGGCAGCGATATCGCCGACCCGAGCGAGCACGGCCGGCGACTGAACGGAATCCGTGGCCTGCGCCTGGCGGTGCGCGAAGTGCGGGCCAAGTTCAAGTACGGCGGCAACGTTGACGGCGCGCATCGCGCCGCGGTGGCGCAACGGCTCGGCGAGCGGGCCGGACCCGGCGACGCGGCCGCGTTGGGCTACCTGAGGGCCTAGGGGAGGAAAGTGCTCGCCACACGAACGCAATCCTCCCTTGGCGCTTGGCCTGTGGACGGCCGAAGCGACGACGACTGAAATCCGCAACGATCGCCGTCATGAACTGGCGAGACATCGCTCGGGCGCAGGACGGAGTCGTGTCGCGCCTACAGCTACTCGGCCGGGGTGTTTCGCCCGCCGCGATCGGTCGGCTCAGCGCCCGTGGTCTGGTCGATAGGATCGCGCACGGCCTCTACCTCGTCGGCGGAGCACCAGCGACCTACCGAGCGCAACTGTGGGTTGTTGTGCTGGCCACCGACGGAGTTCTGGGCTACGGCACGGCAGCCGAGCTCTGGGGAGTGTCAGCGGACCGCGCCGACTGCGTGCACGTCATCGTGGCCCACGCACGTCGCGTCACTGCACCCGCGCGAACTGTTGTTCACCGCGTCGGGCTCCCGGCTACCGAGGTGCGAGCACGCGATGGATTGCCGGTCAGTACGCGCGCTCGGACCGTCGTGGATCAACTTGGCGCTCTGCCCCGGCGAGAGGCGCTCCGGCTCGCGGATCGCGCACTGCAACGCCAGTGGATCACCAGCCGAGACCTGGAGCGCTGGCTGCGCGAGTTTCCCGGTCGGCCCGGCAACACGCAGCTCCGGTGGCTGTTGAGCTCGACGAGTGATGGCGCGGCGGCAGAATCCGAACGCCGCTTGCACCGGATGCTGCACCAGGCTGGGGTGCGAGGTTGGCAGGCCAACCACCCGGTATGGGTCGATGGTGAACTCGTCGCGGTCATCGATGTGGCGCTGGTAGCCGCCCGAATCGCCATCGAAGTCGATGGAATGGCCTACCACGTGGACGTCGACCGATTCCGTCGCGACCGATGGCGACAGAACGATCTGGTCTCGCTGGGCTGGAAGGTGCTGCGGTTTACCTGGGCCGACCTGACCGACAGACCTGGCTACGTGCTCGCCAGGATCCGCCGCCTGGCAGCCTAAGGCGGGGAGGATCTCACTCGGGAGCCGAGCGAAATCCTCCCCGCGGATCTAGACCTTCGAGGCGTCGGCCTCCGTGAGCTTGGCCAGCTCGGCGTCGACCATCCGCTCGTGCTCCTCTTCCTGCCGCCTGGCCTTGCGCGGGTCCCAGAACCCGGCCATCACGAAGATGAGCGGGATGAACAGCGCCTCGCCGCCGACACCGACCCAGAAGTACTTCTGCCACTGCTTCGGGGAATCGACCTGCGCCTTGAGCACCTCGGGACCGTTGGCCTGCAGGTTCTTCAGGCTGGCCTGCACCTTGGGGTCCTGTAGCGGGCCGCCGTACTGCTGCAGGTAGGCCAGATCAGCCGCCGGCACCTTCGACAGCGCGGTCAGCTCAGCCCCGGCATTGATCACCTTCGTGCCGTTTTGCTGGACGACGATCAGCTGGTCGAGTGGAATGGCGGCCAGCTCTTGCAGGCGGGCCACCGCGTCGGCCTGGGTGATCCCCAGCTTGGTGACCACCTGCCCTACCGCCTGCGCGAGCAGCGTCGGGTTGGTCTTGTCGAGCAGCAGCTTGGTGGCCAGGGCCGGATCAAGGACTGCGCCGGCCGCCAGCGCCTTGGGGTGTTGGGCGTTGAGGCTGAGCACCGTGCCGACCGCTGCGACCGGGACGCCGGAGATATCGCTCAGCGCCTGCGCCTGAGCGGCCGGATCGTTCGGGTTCTTGGCCAGCGCGGCCTGTGTCGCCGGCTTGAGTTTCACTGCCGTCGCCAGCTCGGCCTTGTTCTTCGCAGCCAGCGCCTGCACCTTCGTCACGATCGACGGATCGGCAGCCACGGCCTTGACGGCGGCGTTCTGGGCTGGCGTGAGCGCCGCATCCTTGCCCTCGGCCGCCGCCTGGATGGTGGCGCCCTTGTCGACCAACGTCGTCACGGTGTTGACCACGTGCGGGACGAAGAAGACTGACACCGCGATCACGATGCGGATGATCAGGCCCCAGACCGCGAGACCGGTGGCCGTCAGTGCGGGATTGCGTCGCTCGACGGTCTCGGTGAAGCTCGCCATCCATGGGGCGTAGGCGCAGCCCAGCGAGATGCTGAGGCCGACCAGCAGCACGACGAACGTCGAATAGCTGGTGTCGGGCTCGGTGGCCTTCAGCGCGAAGATCGACGTGAAGACGATGGCGCCGACCGCGCCGATGACCATGAACGGCTTGCGCACCCGCAGCTTGTCCGACAGGAAGCCGAAGAACAGCAGGCTGAGCGCGTTGAACGTCCAGTTCCAGTTGCCCAGTGCGTTGGCCTTGGACTGGCTGAAACCGAAGACGGTCTGGAAGTAGATCGGGAAGAAGCCGACCGCGATGTAGTAGATGATCAAGAAGACGCTGATGCCGAACGCGGACACGACAATGTCGGCCTTGAGCATCTGCCGGAACGGGTGCTTGAGTGCACCCTCGACATCGATGCCCTTGGCCCGCGCCTCGACGAGCGCCCGGTCGTGGCTGCTGACCATGATCTGGTCACGCAGCGACGGCGCGAGTTCGCGCAGCCCGAACAGGGCGATCCCGGCGATGACCAGGCCCACGACGCCGCAGATGATGTATTGGTCCTGCCACGGTGTGCCGTCGCTGGTGTTGCTGACCAGGATGCTCACGACGAGGCTGCCGAGCACCGGACCGAGTGTCCAGAAGCCCATCGCCGAGGCGCGCCCCAGCTGCGGGCTGAAATCGCGGATCAGGGCGGGGGTGGCAACCAGGATGATGCCTTCGACGAAGCCGATCGCGATGATCAGGATGGCGAAGGCCATCTTGCTGTGCACGTTCGGGATGCCGATCAGGCACAGCAGTGCGACGACGAACAGCCCGACGGTCACGATGTTGGCCCGGCCGTACTTGTCGGCGATGCCGGCGAGGAACGACGCCACCGCGCCGAGGATGTAGCCGACGACGCTGATGTTCACGAAGTAGGTGAACGACATGCCGAACTCAGGCAGGATCTTCGTGGCCACTGCGCCGGACAGGTAGAACTGGTAGTAGAGCGTGATGGTGGCCAGGACGACGATCCCGAGCGACAACATGCGCTGACCGGTAGGCGGGTAGTGCTTGAGCTCGCGGTCCCAGAGCCGATCGATTGTCGATCTCTTTGCGGGCAGCGCAGTCGTGGTCATTAAACGTCCCTGATGGGTGAGGGGAGGCGCCGGAGAGAGGTGAGTGTCCGGTCCACGCATGGGAGTGACACGCCTTTATTCCACACATGGACCTGACACGGCAACGACCTGTACAAAACCGGCTCGGATCGTGACATAGCAGAACAGCGGCACGCCCGAACGATCCTCGCGTGGCGAGGCCTCCCCAGTTGAGCGCAGGCCCTACCGGTCGGCGATGTCCGCCTGCTTGGCGCGTACGGCCTCAGCCGCCTGCTTCAACCCGTCCAGTTCGGAGTCGGTGAGCTCGCGCTCGACGACGCGCTTGATGCCGCCCGCACCGACCTCGGCCTCGACGCCGAGATAGACGCCACTGATGCCGTACTCGCCGTCGACCCAGGCGCACACCGGGATCGTCTCGCCGGAGTCGGTGATGACCGCGCGCGCCATGCGGGCCGCCGCGGCCGAGGGTGCGTAGTACGCCGAGCCGGTCTTGAGCAGCGCGACGACTTCGGCGCCGCCGTTTCGGGTGCGGGTGACGAGCTCCTCGATCGTGGCCGCGTCCATGACGTCGGCGAGCGGCTGGCCGTCGACGAAGCACGCCGACGGGACGGGCACCATGGTGTCGCCGTGCGAGCCGAGGGTCAGCGTCTGCACCGAGCCGACCGGGACACCCAGAGTGGTGGCGACATTGTTGGTGAAGCGGGCGGTATCGAGCACGCCGGCCTGGCCGAAGACACGCTGCTTCGGGAAGCCGGACGCGCGCTGCGCCAGCGCCGTCATCTCATCGAGCGGGTTCGAGACGATGATGATCACCGCGTTGGGCGAGTGCTTGGCGATGTTCTCGGCCACGCCGCGCACGATCTTGGCGTTGACGTCGAGCAGGTCCATGCGGCTCATACCGGGCTTGCGGGGCAGCCCGGCGGTGATGACGACGACGTCGGAGTCGGCGCTCGCTTCGTAGCCGTCGCCCTCGGGCGTGGTGGTCGTACCGACAACGGTGGTCTCGAATCCCTCGATGGGACGCGACTGGTTCAGATCCAGCGCCAGCCCCTCGGGCTTGCCCTCGACGATGTCGGTCAACACGACCGTCTCGAACACGTCGTACTCGGCCAGCCGCTGTGCGGTCGTCGACCCATAGAAGCCGGCGCCGACGACGGTGACCTTGCCGCGGCGAGGGGTTTCGGACATGCGTGTCTCCTCTGGTTCTGGCGTGCACGGTTCGCGTGCACCGTCGGGTGCGCTGTGCCCGCGAGGCTAGTCGGCGCCGAGGTCAGCTACGCAGTCGGATATCGATGATGAGAATCGCGGCACCCAGGGCCAGGTAGCAGAACGAGTCGTACCACCGCCCCCGCGCGGCCAGCATCCCGGCGGCCTGCCTGCTCAGCACCAGCCGCAGCAACCCGGCCAGCAGCATCGCCACCGCGATCAGCGACGTTCCCCGGCGCCAATGAGCAGGCCAGATGATCAGGTAGACAATGTCGCTGAGCACGATCGTCAGCACGAGCAGCCCCGGCGCCTGGGCGCGGACACGCCGACGAAGGTCGAGCGGCATGCTCAGCCGCGCTTCGCGGCCAGCTCGGCCATTTCGACAACGTTGGCCAGCAACATCGCGCGAGTCATCGGGCCGATGCCGCCAGGGTTGGGCGAGACATAGCCGGCTACCTCGACCACGTCGGCCGCCACATCACCGGCGATCTTGCCATCGACCCGGCTGACGCCCACGTCGAGGACCACCGCGCCCGGCTTGACCATGTCGGCGCGGATCAGGCCGGCCTGGCCCGCCGCTGCCACCACGATGTCGGCCCGGCGCACGTGCCCGGCCAGATCACGCGTCCCGGTGTGGCAGAGCGTCACGGTGGCGTTCTCGGTGCGCCTGGTCAACAGCAGGCCGAGGGGACGGCCCACGGTGATGCCGCGGCCGACGACCACGACGTCCGCGCCCGCGATCGCGATGTCGTAGCGCTGCAGCAGTTCGACGATCCCGTACGGCGTGCACGGGATGGGCGCCCGCTCGTTGAGGACGAGCCGGCCCAGGCTGAGCGGGTGCAGGCCGTCGGCGTCCTTGGCCGGGTCGATGCGCTCGAGGACGGCGTACTCCTCGAGACCCTTCGGCAGCGGCAGTTGGACGAGGTAGGCGGTGCATGCCGGGTCGGTGTTGAGTTCGTCGACCGCAGCCTCGACCTCGCGCTGCGTGGCCGTGGCGGGCAGGTCGCGGCGGATGCTGGCGATGCCGATCTCGGCGCAATCCTTGTGCTTGGCTGCTACGTACCAGGTGCTGCCTGGGTCATCACCCACGAGCAGGGTGCCGAGCCCGGGGACGATGCCTTGCTCAGCCAGGGCGGCGACTCGGACGGCGAGTTCGGTCTTGATCGTCGCCAGGGTGGCCTTGCCGTCGAGGATCGTCGCGGTCACGGTGGTTCATCCTGCCAGGGTGGTTGGCGGTGCCGACGTGGTGGCGGCACCGGCCCGCTGCCAGTGTGAATGCGAACGGGTGACCAGGCAGCGCGCGCTAGTAGCGCGGCGGCGGGGGACCCTGCGGCGCCGGCGGCCCGGATTGCGGTTGCCCAGCCGGAGGCTGGCCGTAGCCCGCAGGAGCAGGCGGGTAAGCACCGGGTGCGGGGCCGAAGTTAGCGCCCGCCGGCGGATATGCCGATGGCGCCGGGGTGGCTGACGAACTACGCGCGGCGAGGATCATCAGGATGCCGGCCACGATCGCCAGCACACCGGCGGCGATGGTCAGGAAGTAGCCGATCTGGGGGCCGCGAGACAACTCCAGCTTCGCGCCGGCATCCTTGAACGCCTTGATGTACTCGTCCCAGCCGTATTTCCGGCCACCCTCGGTGAACTTGTACTGGGACTTGACCAGGAACCACGCGATGATCACGCAGACCAGTGAGACGCCGCCGGCGATGATTGATGCCTTGCCCGCGGATGCGACCGGGTGCGCGGCCGAGTTGAGGCGGGCCGGTGTCCTGCCGAGGATCAGGCCGATGACGCCGATCGCGATGACGACGAGCAGGATCGGGGCCAGCAGGCCGATCTTGCCGTCCTTGAACGAGTACAGCCCGTCGAAGGTGTGGTGGATGGTACGGCCATTGCCGGTCGCGGTCGCCTTGGCCTTGAACCAAGGGGTGAACACGCCGATCAACGCGAGTAGTGCCGCGAGCGGCACCAGCCAGGCCACGACCGGCACCTTGACCTCCTCGGTCGCGACGGGGACGGCGGGCGGAGGCGCGGGGGCGCCGTAGGGCTGCTGCGGCGGGGCGCCGTAGGGCTGCTGCGGCGG
>JBDTXT010000110.1:0-7882 GCA_040006035.1 Pseudonocardiales bacterium
AGTTCACCGCTAGCGGCGCCGTTAGTGTGATCCGACGCACTGTGGCTTCCCGAACCACCAACCCTGACGGGTCCGAGGCTGGCGCCTGCCGCTGCGGCGAAACCGAAGACGGCGACGACGCCCACGCCGAAGGTGCTGAGCCTCGTTGCCGTTCTCATGGAGCCAGCGCGTAGCCGGCTTCGTCGATCGCCGCGGCAAACGCGTTCGGATCTACCGGGCGATCCGATTCCACAGTCACCGCACCAGAGGTGAGATCGACCTCCACCTTGGTGACGCCGTCAATCTTGGAGACTTCACTCGACACTGCGGCAACGCAATGACCGCAGGTCATTCCGACAACTTTGAACGATTCCACACTCACGACAAACTCCTTGCAACGCTCGGTAGCCCGAGTACACGATTGATACCCAAGGGGGGTATGGTTTAGTCTATATACCCTGACCGGGTATCGCAACCTACGTCGCGAAGTCGGTGAAGTATCCGCACGCCGGGAGGTCGCGGTCACCAAACTGGTAGCGATGCCGCACAGCCACGGACTTCATCATCCGATCAACGGAACCGACTTCGCCTCACCCGAGTTCCTGCCGGGTCGGAGCGTGACGGTCGCTATTCGCTCGGCAGTCGGACTTGCGGCCGCGTTGACAATTCTTGGTCTCATCGTTTTCTGGCCGAGCGCTTCCACCCGAACTGTGTCTGACCCAAACCTGTTCCTGGACCCGCCGATCAAGGCAACAGTTACTGCTGTAACGACTGCTCCGTGCACGGGGACCTCGGAGGCGGACAACGTCCCATGCAAGTTCATCAGTCTGCATCTCGACGGGCAGCCAAAATCCCCTACGCCAGTCGTTCCTCGCGGAGGCGGCCCGACGACGACTGCAGCTCAGCCCACGATCGAGCAGGGGGCTTCCGATGTTGGCCACCTTCGCCCCGGTGACGACATCTACGTCAACGTGACTTTCCTTCCCGACGGAAGCCCGTCATTCTCGTTCTACGACTACCAACGAGCCACGCCGATGTGGGTGCTCACCATTGCCTTCGTCGCCGCGGTCCTCTTCCTCGGTCGGTGGCGTGGGCTCGGCGCAGTCGCAGGACTCGCGGCGAGCTTGTTGATCATCGTCAAATTTCTGCTGCCGTCGATCCTCGATGGCCACAGCCCTGTAATGGTCGCGATTGTCGCCTCATCAGTCATCGCATTCATTGCCTTGTACCTCGCGCATGGCATCACCGTTCCGACCTCGGTTGCTTTGCTCGGCACCTTCGCCAGCCTTGCGGTGACCGCAATCCTGTCATTGCTGTTCGTCGCTTGGAGCAACCTGACAGGGCTCGCCGACGAAAGCGCCCTGTACCTGACATCTCTCGGCATCAACGTCGACCTACAAGGCATCGTCCTCGCCGGTTTCGTGATTGGTGCGTTGGGCGTGCTCGACGACGTCACGGTGACGCAGGTCTCCGCCGTCCTCGAGCTGCGCGCTGCTCAACCCGAGTTGACTCGCAGCCAGCTGTACCGGTCCGCGGTACGCATTGGACGCGACCACATCTCGTCGACCGTCAACACACTCTTCCTGGCGTACGCAGGAGCCGCGCTGCCGCTGCTGCTCCTCTTTACTCAGGCTGGGCAGGGCATCGGATCCCTCGCCGGGAGAGAAATCATCGCCACCGAGATCATCCGCTCGCTCGTCGGCTCCATCGGTCTCGTCTCAGCAGTGCCGATCACAACCTGGCTCGCGGTAACGGCACTCGCCCCTGGCTCCGCACGAGATTCGACCCGAGAACCGATCCCTGCCGCCTAGAGGCCACTCAGTCGTCGGTCGTGCTCGTGTCACCGTGCCTGCCGGGCAGCTTGAATGAGTTTCAGGCTGACGAGTCGATGCCTTCCCGAGCCTGAGCTCATGTCCAGGCCGACCACGACGAACCCCGAGCCGTGGTCCATGCCCGGCATCCCCAACGCGAAGTACAGCGCCACGCCGACGGCGAATATCACGAACACCACGACTAAGACCTTGCCCGAGCGCTCGCTCGGCACGACGAGTTGATCGTGCGGCACACCGCTAGAGGGGTTGCCTCCCTGGTCATCTCGTGGCATAGCGCAGCACCGGGTCTGTGTGCCGCTCAGTTGGTGTACGCCAGCACGGTCGCCATGCCCGACTCGAGGTGGTACGCGTTGTGGCAGTGCAGCATCCAGCGGCCTGGGTTGTCGGCCTGGAACGTGACCTGCAGGGTGTCGCCAGGCAGAACGTTGAAGGTGTCCTTGCGCGGCCCACGCGGCAAGCCCGTGAGTTGGGGGGTGTGCCCGTGGAGATGGACCGGATGCCACATGGTGGTCGTGTTCTCGATGACGAGCGCGAGCCACTCGCCTTGCTTGACCTCGATCGGCGGGTGGTCGGCGTAGGGATGTCCGTCGATGCCCCAGTCGTAGCGGCTCATTCCGCCGGTGAGCTTGATTGTGCTTGTACGAATGTCGTTCGGGAGGGTCAGGGCTGCGCTTTCAGCTGCACGCAGATCGCCGTAGCGCAGCCATACTCCGTCGAGCTCGGCGATCGACGCGCTAAGATCGGGCGCCTCGGTCGCCGTCGCGTCCGCAGTGCGTAGCACCGCGGCGGAGCGCGTGCCTTTGCCTTCTGCAAGAGCGATGATCGGCCATGCGCCAGATTGCACGACGATCGTGACGTCGTATCGTTCTCCCATGCCGATGATGAACGCGTCGACCTCGAACGGGACGACGGGATAACCGTCGCTGTGGGTGACTGTCATCCGATGTCCTCCGACGGCGACCCGATAGGCGGTATCACTGCCCGCATTGATGACCCGCAGCCGGACTCGGTCCCCGCCGCGAGGCCGAGGTTCAAGAGTCCAGGGATCGCTCACCGGGCGGCCGTTAATGAGGTGGTGTGGATAAACGGCGTCGCCGGCATCGCCGCCCAACAAGGGTGAGGTGGCCATGCTCATTCCACCCATGTCGCCCATGTCGCCGGTGTTGCCCATCGATGCGCCGAGCTGGCGGATGCGGGCGAGTTCGTCCTCTGGTGTGGTTCCCAGACCGTCGAGCCAGTCGTCGAGCACCAGCACGTACTCGACGTCGGCATCGACTCTGTCGTCGGGTCCGTCGATGATGATTGGCGCATACAACCCACGATCGAGTTGGAGACCGTGATGCGGGTGGAACCAGTATGTCCCGGCATCAGGCACGACGAAGCGATAGGTGAACGAAGAGCCTGGCTCGATGTCGGGTTGCGTCAGCCCTGGCACACCGTCCATCGAGTTGACAATCGCCAGACCATGCCAATGGACCGAGGTTGCCTCGACCAGAGCGTTGTCGATGGTCACTTCGACGAGATCGCCCGCACGAGCTCGAAGAAGCTTGCCCGGAACCCTGTCGGAGTACCCCCAGGTCGGCACGACGGTTCCTGCAAGATCGAGTTCGACCGGACCCGCCCTGTAGGTCGCGACGACATCTGGCGTTCGACTCGATGTCGGGTCCTCGACACTCGGCGCGGACGAAGAGTTCGACGCGAGGCCACCTCCACCGGAGCAGCTGGCGATCAGAGCGGCCGATGCCGAGACACCGAGACCAAGGAATCGCCGACGATCGAACGGCTGCATGGATTACTACACTATGTCGTAGATCCGCGCAGGACAACATCAGATCGGAGGCCATCCGGTTCGTGCCAGCCATGCTTGCAGCCCCGTGAAGATTGTCGACCACACGCCTGTCACGTACCCGATGCCAACGGCCACCATCGTGACCCCGCCGATACGTTCCAGCAGCAGCGATCGGCGCATCATCCACCGCCGCGGGCGCTGCGACTTCTCGAACCAGACCGCAACGGCGATGAAGGGGAGGCCGAGGCCGACCGAGTACAGCAGGAGCAGGAGCATGCCTTCGATCAACGAGGAGTCGGCAGCCGCCTTCGTGAGAATCGTGGCGAGGATCGGGCCGATGCATGGCGTCCACCCGAGCGCGAATGCGGCGCCGAGAGCGACAGCTCGGCGCGGGCCGCGGCCGACCAGATGCATCGCGACCGGTCGACGTTCGCCCGCCAGCGCGGACCAGGGAAGAACGCCGAGGGTGTGTAGCCCGAACACGACAAGGACCACCCCGGCGACCCGCAGGGCGTTGTCGAGGTGGTCGAAGAGTAGGCCTCCAACCGCGGAAGCGGTCGCCCCAAGGATGGTGAAAACAATCGTGAAACCGGCGACGAACCCGAACGCGCCAATGATTCTGGCTTGAGAGCGTTGTGTACCATCGTCGCGGTCGGTGGCCGAGACGGCAGCTATGTAACCGGGCAAAACCGGCAGGACGCATGGGCTGCTCGCCGAAACCAGACCCGCTGCAATCGCCGCGAATGGAAGCAGCAGACCGTTCACGAGTCCACGGTGGCTGTCGGCTGCGCGCCCACTCTTAGGGCAAGCAGACCAATGAAGGTAACGATGGCCACAGCAATCGACGTTCGGTGTTGCCGGGTCAAGCCGTTGCCGATGTGCGGAAGCCAGATCGACGCGAACGAGCGAATAGTGGCAAGTGAAAGTAACGCCACTGCGATCACCTGCAGGTCGGGCAGACCGTGCCTGTGCCAGCGACGGACAACGACAGCCGCGCCGGCAGCCGCCGCGGCAATGCCGAGGCTGACGGGGAACATGCGCTGGACCAGACCATCGGGTCGCAACCCAAACGTGGTCACCGGTCCCGGACAGCCATCGCGCAGCAGGCATGTCGCTTCGTAGCACGCCCACGCCACCAGCGCCGGAGCGGTGATTGCCGCGAGCCGCACGGCTGGCGAGACATTGTCTTGTCGAGCTCGGAAAGCAATCCACCCAACGCCCGCTGCCACACCTGGCCAGAACTCGACACCGCTGCGGATGATCAACAGATCGCTGAGACTGGTCAGGGAACCCGGGTCGTCGATCGCCACGGCAGCGAGCCTGCCGATAGCGATGCCAATGAGCAATGCCCCGCTCGTTGTGTCGATGAGCCCGGTCGCCACCGCCGAGTCGGGCCAGGCGCGAACGAACACCGAGGGGACAATCAGCACGACCACCATCGACGCGAGCAGACCAACGTCGATCATCCGCGCAGGTCTCCGAGTACCGCAGCCAAGCGTTGCTCTGTGAGCCCACCAACGATCGTGGTGCGAAGCTTGCCGTCGGCACCGAACACATAAGTGGTGGGAAACCCGCGCAATCCGAGCCGAGCGCGGATCTCTCCCGAGCTGTCGAAGACGTTCGGATAGCTGACGCCGAACTCGTTCATGAACGCACGCGAGTTAACAAAGGCATCTTTGGATGCCACTCCGATTATGACCACCTCGTCGCTGTGCGCCCGCCAGGTGCGCTCGAGGAGTGGGGTTTCGGTACGACATGGTGAGCACCACGACGCCCAGATGTTCACGATGACGGGAGTTCCACGGAGCCCGACGAGTACACCCTCGAAGGCGTCGGCCGAGAGGTCTGTCAGTTGACCTGCTTCGGGTACAGGTAACGGGGTGCCGCTGGCGTGAAAGGACGTTTGGCTGGTAGGCCGCGTTACTCCGAAGGCGACGATGGCCACTACGGCAAGCAAAGCGAGCATCTTGGTCCTCCGGCTGGTAGGGCTTGTTGCCTCGGACACATGTTCACTCGCTAGCTCCACGGCGCTACGCTACTACTACATCGTGTAGAAAGATCGGCTCAGCCTGGGCAAAGTGCGGTGACCAGCCGAACCAGATGGTGGATCTGGAACGCCGCGAAAACGCCGGTGACGACGATCGCGCACCATAGGGCGGCATGGGTGCTGGAACGCAGCGGTGCCATCGGAGGCGACAACAGCGCGGCCACTCTGGCTGGCACGCCCAACCCCGCGAAACTCATCGCGCCAGCGGGAGTGATGCTACGGAGCGCGACCTTGCCAAGGGTGCGCGCCACGAAACCGCGGTCGCCGCAGTCGGCGACGGCCATCTCATCGGCCCAACGCTCAAGCGAGAATTGCAGACGGCCCGCCAACGGCCGTAGCAACGGCATGACAGCAGCGGCGATCTGTGCGATCAGAAGATAGCGATCATGACGGTACCGAGCGTGGGCCCGCTCATGAGCCACCACAACTTGCCGTTCTGCTTCGTTGAGCATCTCGACCAGGCCAGTCGACAAAACGACTTGACCACCGCGGCCGGGAAGCGTAAACGCGAAGGGTTGTTCATGTTCAGTGATCTCCACGACGCCGGGGTGGTCGTGACGCAAACGGCGATAGCCCTTGAACACGGTTCGCGCGCGGACGATGCCGACGATTGACATCGCTACCGCAGACGCGCCTATCCAAGAGGGGATCGGGTCGTGGACTCCGAGGGCCTTCGCACACCAATCGAGACGACCGTTCAGGAGAGAAAGGTGCGCCACGTAGCCGAGCGAGACGATCCACAAGGTCGGCACGGCAGCGGCAGCGACCACAGCCAACGTGATGGTCACCGCTCGAGCGGCAACTATTGGAGGCAGCCGGCGATGTGTGGCCGTGACAAGGATGGCGAGTCCTAGCGCCACGGTCAGCGGCAACACGAAGGACGGAAACATCATCAGGTATCACCTTCACCAAGCATCGCCCGAAGTGCCTTGATGTCCTTCTTCGAGAGGCTCCCGACGAACCCGGCAAGCACCTGACCCTTGTCGGACGCCGACGAGAGCACCTCGCCGATGCGCCGAACCGCCAACTGCGACTCATCGATGCATGCCTCATACGCATACGCCCGCCCAGCCTCGGTGCGCCGAACGAGCCCCTTGGTGTGCAGCCGACCCAACACCGTCGCGACACTCGTATACGCGAGTTCGGTGCCTAAACGACCCCTGATTTTACCGGGTAGCAACGGACCCTCGGCGGCCCACAGCACCGCCATGATGTCGTGCTCCAACGCGCCATCCGGCCGCTTCGCCATGTCACACCTCCGTGGTCAGATTAGCCGACCCGGGGCGGCTAGTCTCCTACATGGTGTAGTTGCGCGGTCTTCTGCGAGCCGGAATTCGATCTGATCACCTACACTGTGTAGTAGCAATGTTCGGCGCCCTCCCCCGAAAGGCCGTATTTCATGAAACTTCGATCCCTCTCAATTTTCGCTGTCGTCGGTGCGCTCGGGCTCACGGCATGCGGAAGCGATAAGGCTGTCAGCCCCGCTGCGAGTCCCGCAGCTGCTGCTCCAACTACTGAAACCCCCGCCGCGACCACTGGGACTGGCGCCGCGTTCAATGACGCGGACGTGACCTTCGCCCAAGGCATGATTCCTCACCACGCGCAGGCCATCGAGATGGCCGACATCGCGCTCGACGCGAAGGTCGGCGCAAGCCAGCAGGTCCGCGATCTTGCGACGCGCATTAAGAACGGCCAGGGTCCCGAGATCCAACTGATGACCGGTTGGCTCACAGCATGGGGTCAGCCTGTGCAAGCCAACATGGGTACAGGTCACGACATGGCGTCGATGGACGGCATGATGTCCGCCGCAGAGATGGACACTCTCGGAACCATGACCGCCGCGGATTTCGACAAGATGTGGATGGAGATGATGATCCGTCACCACGAAGGTGCGATCGCCATGGCCCAGACGGTCAAGGCCGCGGGATCCAGTCCTGACGTCCTCGTACTGGCAGACAAGGTGATCATTGCTCAGCAGGCTGAGATTGCCGAGATGCAAGCCCTGCTCGGCGTGTGATCCCAGATCACGGTCGATAGCTGCGTTCGAGATTGACTTGATTCCGGAGTGGGAATAGGCCTGCCATGGAAGAGTCAAAGAATGTCGCGGGGACTCGTCTCACGTGCGCGAACTCCGAGTGCGGCTGTGAGCTACAGATCAATTCGCCCTGCCCCCATGGCAATACCTACATGTGTGCCTGCGGTCATCCGCTCGAGCCCATTTCGTAACGGCATCCC
>JBDTXT010000111.1:0-7866 GCA_040006035.1 Pseudonocardiales bacterium
GCCGTCACAGAAGACGATGCGCGATGAATCAGGAGCGGACGTGGACGAAATCCTCCGGCGGGCCGGGCTGTTCCAGGGCGTCGACCCAGATGCAGTCGAGGCACTGGCCTCCGAGTTCGAGATCATCGAAGCCGCGCGCGGTGAGACGTTGTTCACCGAGGGCGAGCCGGGCGAGAGCCTGTACATCGTCCTGGCCGGCAAGGTGAAGCTCGGCCGGCGCTCCCCTGACGGCCGCGAGAACCTGGTCGCCGTCATGGGCCCCTCCGACCAGTTCGGCGAGCTGTCACTGTTCGACCCCGGCCCGCGCACGGCCACCGCCACCGTCGTCACCGATGCACGCCTGGCGCGGCTGCCCAAAGCAGCGTTGCAGAAGTGGGTGCAGGACCGCCCCCAGATCGCAGTGCAGCTGCTGCGCGTCGTCGCGCGCCGGCTACGGCGCACGAACACCATGCTCGCCGATCTGATCTTCGTCGATGTGCCCGGCCGGGTGGCCAAGCAGCTGCTTCAGTTGGCGCAGCGCTTCGGCTCGGTCGACGGCGGCCGGTTGCGCGTCACGCACGACCTCACCCAGGAGGAGCTGGCCCAGCTCGTCGGAGCCTCGCGCGAGACGGTGAACAAGGCACTGGCCGACTTCGCTTCCCGCGGCTGGCTGCAGCTCGAAGGCAAGAGCGTCGTCATCCTCGATCGCGAACGCCTGGCCCGCCGCGCCCGCTGACGCATGGGTGCGGCTCCGTGGATCTCCTGCGCCTCCGGCACCGATGACTGCCCCAGCCTTAGGAAGATCCAAGGGGAACGCCGGGCTGGCGCGTGATCATCTAGGAGTTACCGCGAAATACGATCACGACTTCTAGGTGATCAAGCCCATCCGCCCGAGGCTGCGCCGGCAACGAGCCGCCCCACGCTCAGCCCCGCTGAGCTGGTTGCGCCGCCGCCTAGCCGCGCTCGCGCAGGTAGGCCAGCTGGGCCCGGACGGACAGCTCGGCCGCCCACCAGACCGCCTCGTCGACATCGGCGTACACCCGCTCGACGATGGCGCGGGGCGTCGCACCCGGACCCAGGTCGGCCAGCGCGGCTCGCACCTGATCCAGACGCTGCTCGCGGTGGGCCAGATAAGCGGTCGCGGCCGCGCCGACGTGGCGCAGCTCGGGACCATGACCGGTCAGCACCGTGGCCTCGCCGAGCTCCTGCAGCCGGCGCAGCGACGCAAGATATTGGCCCAGATCGCCGTCGGGATAGGCCACGACCGTGGTCCCCTGCCCCAAAATCGTGTCGCCGGTCAGCACCGCGGCCGCACTGTCGTCAGGTCCGGGATCCAGCAGGAACGACAGTGAATCCGACGAGTGTCCGGGCGTGGCCCACACCCTGACCTCGACGCCGGCGGCCTCGATCACGTCACCCTCGACCAGCCCCTCGCCGCCGAGGCGATGCGCGGGGTCGAGGGCCCTGACGACGGCGCCGGTGTGCTCATGCAGCCGCCGGGCTCCGGCGCTGTGGTCCTCGTGCCCGTGGGTAAGCAGGATCGTCGATACCCGGCCGGCCGCAGCGAGGACGGCGTCGAGATGCACCGGATCGTCCGGGCCGGGGTCGACCACGATCGCGTCGGCAGAACCCTCCACGCGCAGCAGCCACGTGTTCGTGCCGGTCAGCGTCATCGGACCGGGGTTCGCGGCCAGCACCACGGACGCCGTCGGCGTCACCGTCCGCGGCGTCTCATAGGCCGGCTGCGTCACGGGATCATCGACCGCGGGATCGACACAGATGTGCCGTCGGGCAGGTCAGCGAAGACGTCGCCCGAATCGGTGACCCGGATCTTCGGCCGGACCGGATCCATCGATCGTGCGGCGGCGGCCGCGAGCGCGTCGGCAACCGTCGCATGCGGTACGAGCGAGGCGAGCGTCGCCAGGGTCGGCGGCAGCAGCACCCGCTCGCCGCGCTGGGCCTGCTCGAGCGCCTCGCCGACGCCGACCCACTCCGACGAGGACGACTCGCGGGTGACGTCCTGCGCGTGGGCCCCCGGCGGCAGCGCGCCGATGAAGAACCTCGTGTCGTAGCGCCGCACCTCGCCGGGGGGCGTCACCCAACGGGCCCACGGCCGCAACCCCTCGGCGTCGGCCGTGAGCCCGTGTTCACGCAGCAGATCGCCGAACGCAATCCGGCCGTCCTCGACGTCGGCGCGCAGTTCCGACAGGTCCGCCTCCGGCACGGTGAGCAACACGCCGGTCTCCTCAAATGTCTCGCGCACCGCGGCGCCGAGCAGGGCGCGTGCCAGCGACTCGTCGCAGCCGAGCCGCGCGGCGACCGTGGTGTAGGCCGTGCCGGAGAACGGCAGCTCAGCATCGGCCGGATCCACCCGCCCGCCCGGAAAGACGCTCATACCCGCGGCGAAGACCATCTGGGTGACCCGGGTCAGCAGCCACGCCTCGATGCCGGCCTCCCCGTCACGCAGCAGGACGACCGTGGCCGCATCCCGAACCTCTACCTTGTCTGTCATCGAATCTTGTCCCCACCGCTCGCTGCGCTCGGGTGGACCCTGCGATCCGAACGCGCCGGGCGGCGCGTGGACAGACGGCTCTTCGCGCGAGCGCTCATCGCGTTGTCATCACCTGCACGACGAGTTCGACCTCCACGGGTGCATCGAGGGGCAGGGACGCCACGCCGACGGCCGAGCGGGCGTGCGCGCCGGCTTGACCGAAGACCTCGCCCAGGAACTCGCTCGCCCCGTTGATCACCGCTGGCTGTCCGGTGAAGTCAGGGCTCGACGCTACGAAGCCCACGACCTTGACCACGCGCACCACCGAATCCAGCCCCACCAGCGCGTCGATCGCGGCCAGGGCATTCAGCGCGCAGGTACGTGCGAGCGCCTTGGCGTCCTCGGCGCTCACCGTGTCGCCGACCTTGCCCGTCGCAGCGAGCTGACCGTCGACCATCGGCACCTGACCCGACGTGAAGACCAGCGAACCGGAGCGGACGGCCGGGACGTAGGCCGCGAGCGGTGTGACGACAGTGGGCAGCGCGATGCCGAGCTCAGCCAGCCGGGCGAGAGGAGTAGCCATGCCAATGACGCTATCCGTTGACTGTGATCTGGGTCAGTGCAGAGCCCTTGGAGCGGCGATGGCCAATGCCGTCTCCTACTGTGGCTAGATGAGCGTTGCATCGGTCGTGGACCCATCGGCGAGCGACGAGCTCGTCGCGGGAATCCCGACGACGGCTCGGCTGCACATCGTCACCGGCAAGGGCGGAACCGGCAAGACGACGGTGGCCGCGGCCCTGGCCCTCGCCTTGGCCTGCGGTGGGCGCAAGGTGCTGCTGGTCGAGGTCGAAGGACGCCAGGCGATCGCCCAGCTGTTCGATGTGCCGGCCCTGCCCTACGGCGAGCACCGGCTGGCCACCACAGCCAACGGCGGCCAGCTCTGGGGCCTGGCCATCGACGCCGAAGAAGCGATGATCGAATACCTCGAGATGTTCTACAACCTCAAACGCTCGGCCCGTGGGCTGAAGAAGATGGGCGCCGTCGACTTCGTCACCACGCTGGCGCCGGGGCTGCGCGACGTGCTGCTCACCGGCAAGGTCAAGGAGTCGGTCACCCGCACCAATCCCGACGGTCATCTGGCCTACGACGTGGTCGTGCTCGACGCTCCCCCGACCGGCCGGATCCGACGCTTCCTCGACGCCACCCGCGAGGTGGCCAACCTCACGAAGTTCGGCCCGATCAGCCGGCAGAGCGCCGGGGTGATCGAGCTGCTGCACGGCCGAACGACCGCCGTCCACCTCGTCACGCTGCTCGAGGAGATGCCGGTGCAAGAGACGATCGACGCGGCCGAGGAGCTGACCGAGGCGCACTTCCGGCTCGGCGCCGTGATCGTGAACCGGGCCCGTCCCGCCTTGATCTCGAACGATCTGCTCGACGCCAGCGGCACCGTCGACGTCAAGTTGCTGGCGGCCGGGCTGCGCAAGGTCAACATCGCCGTAGGGCACGCCGACCCGTTCGCCCACGAGATCACGCAGTACGCCGAGCGCCAGGAGATCCAGGGCGAGAACGCGGCGCGCCTGGCCGCGGTCCACGCACCGCGGATAGAGCTTCCTGACCTCAGTCCGCCTGTGGAGCTGGGCGAACTGCACGAGCTGGCCACCTATTTCACCGTGACCGCGCCATGACTCGCGCCCCGCGCTCGCTCGACCTCGCCGCACTCGTGCGCAATCCGCGCACGCGCGTCATCGTCACCTGTGGCAGCGGCGGCGTCGGCAAGACGACGACCGCGGCTGCGATGGCGCTGATCGGCGCCGAAGCCGGTCGGCGCACCGTCGTGCTGACGATCGACCCGGCCCGGCGCCTGGCCCAGTCCATGGGACTGACCGAGCTCGACAACACCCCGCGCGAGGTCAAGGGCGTCGAGAACGGCCAGCTCTTCGCGATGATGCTGGACATGAAGCGGACCTTCGACGAGGTCGTCTCCGAGCACTCCACGCCCGAGCGGGCCGAGGCGATCTTCGCGAATCCCTTTTACCAATCGCTGTCGTCGTCCTTCGCCGGGACGCAGGAGTACATGGCGATGGAGAAGCTCGGTCAGCTGGTCGCGGCCAACGAGTGGGATCTCATCGTGGTGGACACGCCGCCGTCACGCTCGGCGCTGGACTTCCTCGACGCGCCCAACCGGCTCGGACGATTCCTCGACGGCAAGATGATCCGCCTACTGACGATGCCGGCCCGAGCAGGCGGCAAGGCCTACCTCAAGGTCGTCACAGTCTCGGTCGGGGTGTTCGCCAAGGTGTTCACCAAGGTCCTCGGCAGCGACCTGATCACCGACCTGTCCGCCTTCGTGTCGGCGCTCGAGTCGATGTTCGGTGGCTTTCGCGAGCGGGCGCAGCACACCTACGAACTGCTCAAGACGCCAGGCACCGCGTTCGTCGTCGTGGCCGTACCCGAGCCGGACGCCCTGCGCGAGGCCTCCTACTTCGTCGAGCGCCTCTCCGCCGAGCGGATGCCGCTGGCCGGACTGATCATCAACCGGGTGCACCGCGCCGCACCGGTCACGGGGTCTCAGCCGCTCAGCGCCGCCCGAGCCGAGGCAGCGGCTGACGCACTGGCCGCCAAACCGCCCAGCGACGCCGGAACCCTCGCCGAGGCCGCCCTGCGGGTGCACGTCGAGGTGGCCACCTCGGCCGAACACGACGCCCGCATGGCGAAACGATTCTGCGCTGCTCACCCTGAGGTCGCGGTCGTGGCGGTGCCCGCGCTGCCGGTCGATGTGCACGATCTGGATGGCCTGCGCACCATCGGCGACCTGCTCTCCGACGCCAGCGGCTGAGCGCCCGCCGAGTAGCAAACGGGCATAGCCCGCGCCGTGCCCGTATCGTGTTCGACGTGGCAGCTGCGTCCGGACGACCGAATCCTTGGCCAACCATCGGAAAGCTCGTCGCGGCGCTGATCGTTACCGGCATCCTGACTGCGGGACTCTTGCTGCCTTACGTGGGCGGTCTGGGTCTGGCGGCTCGGCACGAGGCCGACAAGTTCCTCACCACCACCTGCAACCTGCGCGAGTCCAAACCCCCGCAGAAGACGACGCTGTTCGCCAATGACGGCAAGACCGTCATCGCCACCCTGTTCAGCCAGGACCGCCAGCCCGTCCCCCTCGCCCAGATCCCGAAGCAGCTGCAGCAGGCGCTGGTCGCCACCGAGGACCGCCGCTTCTACAGCCACCACGGTGTCGACATGCGCGGCCTGATGCGCTCGGCCGTCAGCACCAGCGGCGGCTCCACCCAGGGCGGCTCGACGCTGACCATGCAGTACGTCAAGCAGATCCGCTATTACCAGGCGGGCAAGGACGTCAAGGCGCAGCAGGCCGCCATCGACCAGAACCTCAATCGCAAGATCGAGGACGCCAAATGCGCCATCTTCATTGAGAACACCGAGAAGGAAAAAAAGGACGACATCCTCGCCAACTACCTCAACATCGCGTTCTTCGGCGAGAATTCGTTCGGCATCCAGACGGCCGCGCAGACGTACTTCAACAAGGACGTCTCGAAGCTGACCCTGCCTGAGTCGGCCATGCTGGTCGGCCTGCTGCGGGCCCCCAGCCAGTACGACCCGTTCCAGAATCCGGTGGCGGCGAAGAAGCGTCGCAACGAGGTCTTGCAGAACCTCGTCTCCGTCGGTCATCTCAGCCAGGCCCAGGCGAACAAGTACATGCCCCAGCAGGTCAGCCTGGCCACCACCAAGGCGCCGGTGGTCAAGGAGGGCTGCGCCAACGCGAACAGCTCGGTCAAGAACGTCGGCTTCTTCTGCGACTACGTCGTGCACTGGCTCGAGACCGTCGGCAAGATCTCCGACACCAAGCTGACGACCGGCGGTCTCAATATCGTCACCACGCTGGACGCCAACCTGCAGAACAGCATGCAGGCCAATGTCGCGGCGGCGATTCCTGCCTCGTCACCCATGACGGCGGTGCTGCCGGCCGTCGATCCGAAGACCGGCAATGTGCTGGCCATGGCGACGAGCAAGCAGTACGGCATCAACAGTTCGGCCAAGGACCACACGCATACTTCGCTGCCGATCTTCACCGAATACTCGGCTCAGGGCGCCTCGACCTACAAGCTGTTCCCGTTGCTCACCGCGCTGTCGACGGGCTTGCCGTTGAACTGGGAGCTGCAGACGGCGCCGACCCGCGACGCCGCCGGGCGCAACGGCTACGTGCCCAGCAGTTGCGCCACCGCCGACCTCGTCACGAACGGTGACGCGCAGGAGTCCTACAACATCAACGAGAATCTGGCCTCGGCCACGGTCAAGTCGTCCAACACCTACTTCGTGGGCTTGGTCGACCAGTTGCTTGGCTGCGACCTCGAGCCGGTGGTCGACATGGCCACCAAGTTGGGCATGAAGTCTTTGCTGCAGCCCAGCGGCGACGGCCGGCTGACAGTCAAGGACACGATCCTGCAGTACCAGCGCCCCGGCGAGCTCGTCCTGGGCGACGTCGGCACCAGCCCGCTCGAGCTGGCCGGCGCCTACGCGGCCATCGCGAACGCCGGCAAGTTCAACGCGCCGGCACCGATCCTGTCGATCACCGACGAGAACAATAAGGACGTCCGCGTCCTTCGCTCACCGGGCATTGAGGCGGTCGCCCCGCAGGTCGCTCTGCAGGCCGTCGAGATCCTCACCGGCGACACCAGGCTCCCCGGCACCTCGGCCCCGCAGTTCCAGGACTGGTACGGCCAGGGCCACAGCCTCGTCGCCGGCAAGACCGGCACCAGCGTCGCCGTCGACCCGCGGTCGCACCAGGACACCGACAAGAACGCCTCACTGTGGTTCGTCGGGATGACGCCGGATCTGGTCGCGACGAGCGCCATCGTGAACTTCGATCACCCGAACCTGGCCGCGGCCGGGCTGCCCGGCGTGGCCGATCCGGCCAGCCAGGCCTTCGGTGCGTATGCCGCCGGCGTCTGGCTCAGAGCTCTGGCGCCAACACTGGCCCAGCATCCCTGGCAGTGGCCGTCCAGTGCGGCCGCGCCGGGTCTTCCGGTGCGCTCGGTCGTGGGTCTGGACGTTGCGAGCGCGAAGGCGCAGCTGGCTGCCGACGGATACAAGATGGTTTGGCTGAACCCCAACTTGGGCGCACAGGGGTATTGCCCCAGCAAGGTTCTCACGGGGAAGATCGCCTACGCGGGTCCGCAGATCGCGCCGCCGGGCGCCACCATCACCGTGTGCGCGAGCAGCGGAGTCTCGCAGCGCGTCTACATCCCGCCGAAGCCGACGCCGAAGCCGACGCCGAAGCCGACGCCGACGCCGACCGTTCCCACGCACAGTGGCGGGCGCAGCCACTAGTTCAGCTGACGACGAACCTCGTCGCTGACTCGCTTACCGTCGGCCCGGCC
>JBDTXT010000112.1:0-7794 GCA_040006035.1 Pseudonocardiales bacterium
CCGCCCTTGGTGAGGCTGACTGACACTGGATACTCCAAACGTCGGGGCGAGCCAGCCAGGGGTGGCTGGATTCGCCGGATTCAGATCGGCTTGCCGTCGATGCTAGGGGAACTGCCCAGACCCACGAGCGAACTGACCGTTGTGAAGCCAACGTCGTAGCGGGGGTGCAGAGTTCCGACCTCTTCGCCCAGTGCCAGCCGGAGCGCCGCCCAGGGCAGATTCACCCCGGCCAATGCGGTCTGGAACAACCCACCGGACATTCGAGTGTTCAGTTCGAGCAGGTACGGACGTGTCTCACGATCACCGGGGCCCTGCCAGTAGCGGACCTGCGTGTTGGACAGATAGCTGACCCCATGCGCCACATTGAGCGCCTCGGCGACCCTGCGCGCAGGCAGGTCGTCCACCAGCGTGCCGCCGCGTCGCGACTTGCGTCGCCCCACCGCCGCCAACGTGTGCCCAGCCCGGTCGGCCAGCACGTCGAGGCTGATCTCCGGGCCGGGGAGGTAGGGCATCACCAGCCAGCGCGGGACGTCGCGATCGGTACTGCAGGCCCGGTCGAGCGCCGCACCCGCCCACTCGAGAGAGATCACCTGCTCCTCCGTGGGACGGAGCACCTCAGCCAGGCTGGGGGCGTCGGTAGCCAGAATTCGGAACCCGTCGCCGCCGGTCCCCCGCACCGGCTTCATACACACGGTCTTGGCGACCTCGCGGACCTGTTCGTAGGCCGCCTGCAGGCCCGCGGCGTCGGTGACCACGTGGTGCGGCGGCACCGGCAGGCCGAGCGCGGCAGCCGCCCGGTAGGCCGCAGCCTTGTCCTCGAACAGTCGCACCGTGTCGCCCGACGGGCAGGCGAGCGCGACACCGGCCGCGGTGAAATCGTCGCGTGCGTCAGCGAGTTCAGGCATGGCGAGGCGCGGAAAGAACACCTCGACCCTGTGTTCGCGGGCGAATCCCAGCGCCCAGGCGACGTAGTCGGCCACGGGACAATCCTCGGGCGGCTCCGGGTAGGCCTCGTCGCAGGCCATGAGCACCGGCGACTCGGCGTCAGTGTGGGTAGCGATGACGTGCACCGGACGACCGTCGGGATTGGCCCGCAGCATCGCGAAGACATGGGTGTTGGTCGCGTACGTGCGGTTGAACCAGACGCGCACCAACACTCCTCCGCAGCTGCCGGTTCCACGCCCGGCAACGGCCATCCTGCCGCACGTGGCCTGCCCGGCGTGCGTGCTTTACCCAGCCGGCGGGCCGGCCGGGCCCGGCAGCGCCGCGGCCTGCACGCAGCACGGCTGCGCCTCGTGACTCTGCCTGACCAGGCCGGCCGGGAAGAGCGGGCACTCACCGGCCAGCGCCACTGCGTGATCGAGCGAGCGTCCATAGTGATCCCGCGGCCCCGCGTGGTTGCGCACGCCCCACAGCAACTCAGCGTCACACCACGCGATACCGCGGGCCACCGAGATGCTCCAGTTGTCCAGCCGGTGCTCGAGCTCCCCGAAACGCTTGTCCAGCCGGAGCAGCGGTCCGCGCTCGTATGACCAGCGGAAATCGGTCTCGAGGGTCGCCAGCAGGCTGTTCACCCGGCGGAAGTCCCCCTGCAGGGCAGGGTCGTGCGGGCTGGCATCGGACTCGACCAGGGTCTACACCACGGCGAGGACCAGATCGTGGTTGATGTGCGCATTCAAGCCCGCGATCGCGAACTGCAACGGTGCATCAGTCGTTCGGCGGCCACCGTCCACCGATTCGTACCGAGTCGTATCGGTTTGTGCCCCGCCGCGATCGCAGCGTGGCTGATCGGCTGGGTGGCCGAGAAGGACGAGGCGGTCGAGGCCGCCGCACGGGCGGACCCTGCTGATCGGATCGCGGCCGAACCTTACTAATTGGCGACATGTGTCATAGGGCGTTGCGATCCTCGGGTCAGTGACACAGGATGGGTTGAGAGGACGACAGACACCACCGTCGCCCCCGCACCGACCCGCGGCGGGATGTTCCATCCCCGCCGGCCCGGACCTGGAGGGGCGACATGGCCATCTCGTATCTGGCGTCAACCGACCTAGCACAGCCGTTGACGCTCGACGCCGCCGAGCAGTACATCCACGAATCCGCCCTGACCGACTCTGTGGTGGGCCGGGTCGGGTTGGAGCTCGAGACCCATCTGGTCGATCTGAGCGCAGTTGCCCGGCGGCCGGACTGGGCCCGAGTGGCCGCAGCGGCACAGGCGGTCGGCTCACCGCCCGGCGGCAGCCTGGTCACCTTGGAGCCTGGCGGTCAGCTCGAGTTGTCCGGCCCGCCCGCAGCTGACCTGCTCGGCGCGGTCGACGCCCTGCGCGTCGACGAACAGCGCGCCCGGCTCATCCTGGGCGAGCGGCAACTCGGGCTGGCCCACGTGGGCGCCGACCCACTGCGGCCGCCGCGGCGGATCAACCCACGGCCTCGCTACGCCGCCATGCAGCAACACTTCGAAGCCACCGCGCAGGCCAGGGCGGGCGCGGCCATGATGTGCTCGACCGCCGCGCTTCAGGTCAACCTGGAGGCCGGTCCTGCTTGCGGCTGGCGAGCGCGGGTCCGCCTGGCCCATCAGCTGGGCCCGACCCTCGTCGCGCTGTCGGCCTGCTCGCCCTGGCTCACCGGTCGCGCCACCGGATGGAAATCGGCCCGCCAGCAGGTGTGGGCCGAGCTCGACAGCCGCCGCTGCGGGCCGCTGCTCGGCCGCGACGAGCCGGCGACCGAATGGACGCGCTACGCGATGCAGGCGCCCGTGATGTTCATCGGATCGGGCGACGACGCTGCGCTTGCGGTCCAACGGATCGTGCCGTTCCAGAACTGGGTGAGCGGACTGGCCCAGCTCGACGAACGGGCCCCGACCATCGCCGACCTGCAGACCCACCTGACGACCCTGTTCCCGCCGGTGCGCTTGCGCGGATTCCTCGAACTGCGCTACCTCGACGCCTGCGCCCCGCGCTGGTGGCCGGCGCTCGCCGCGGTGACGGCCGTGCTGATGGACGACCCCGCAGCGGCCGACGCGGCCGCCGAGGCGACCGAGGCAACTGCGCGCCGCTGGAGCGAGGCGGCGCGTGACGGGCTGGATGACCCGCGGCTGGCCGAGTCGGCGCGCCGGTGCGTCGCCATCGCGGCCGACCGGGTCGCGCCCGAACTCGCGGCCGCCGTCGCTGACCTGGCCGACCTGGTCGATTCCGGCCGCTGCCCTGGCGACCTGGTCGCCGAGCGGATCGCCGACATCGGCCCTGGCGCCGCACTGGAGGAGCTGGCGCATGCGTGACGACGTGGCCCACGATCTCATGGCCGCCCGCGAGCGCACGCTGATGTTGACCGACCTGGACGAGCCCATCCTGGTGGCGCAGCACGATCCGCTGATGAGCCCGCTCGTGTGGGATCTCGCCCACATCGGGCAGCAGGAGGAGCTGTGGCTGCTGCGGGCCGGTGACGGCAGCCGTCCCGGGCTGTTGCCGCGAGACGTCGACTCGCTCTACGACGCGTTCAAACACGCCCGGGCCGAGCGCCCGTCGCTGCCGCTGCTGCCGCCGGTGGCGGCCCGGGAGTTCTGCCGCGACGTGCGCGACCGGGTCCTCGACGCGCTGGACCGAACCCCGGACGACGCCGACGGGCTGTTTGCCGCCGGAATGGTCGTCCAGCACGAGCAGCAGCACGACGAGACCATGCTGGCGACCCTGCAGCTGCGCCAGGGACCGCCGGTGTTGCACAGCCAGCCGTTGCCGCCCGGGCGCGTCCTTGACACGGGTCGGGTCTTCGTCGCCGGGGGCGAATTCGTGCTCGGCGTCGACGGCACGGACGAGCCATTCTCCCTCGACAACGAACGCCCCGCGCACCGGGTCGACGTCGGCCCGTTCTGGATCGGGCGCGCGCCGGTGACGAACGCGGCGTGGCAGGAGTTCGTCGGGGCCGGCGGCTACGACCAGCGCGAGTGGTGGTCGGCCCGGGGCTGGGCAAACAAAGTCGAAGCGGGGCTTGAGCGGCCGATGTTCTGGAAACCCGACGGCACCCGGCTTCGCTTGGGCGTGCTCGAGGAGGTGCCAAGCGACGAGCCGGTGCAGCACGTCAGCTATTTCGAGGCCGAGGCCTTCGCGGCGTGGTCCGGTGCCCGCCTGCCGACCGAGATCGAGTGGGAGAAGGCCTGCGCGTGGGATCCGGCGACCGGGTCCCGACGCCGGTGGCCGTGGGGCTCGGCGCCGCCCAGCGCGCAGCTGGCCAACCTCGGCGGCGCGGCGCTGCGGCCCGCGCCCGTGGGCGCGTACCCGGGCGGCGCGTCGGCGTACGGCGTCGAACAGCTGATCGGCGACGTGTGGGAGTGGACGTCCTCGGCCTTCACGCCGTGGCCGGGCTTCGTGCCGATGATCTACCGGCAGTACAGCGAGCCGTTTTTCGGCAGCGACTACCAGGTGCTGCGCGGCGGGTCTTGGGCGGTCGCCGCCTCGAGCATCCGCCCGTCGTTTCGCAACTGGGACCATCCGGTCCGGCGGCAGATCTTCAGCGGCGTACGACTCGCCTGGGACGCCTGACATGTGCCGCCACTTCGCCTGGCTCGGCGCGCCACGCTCACTCGCGGCGCTCGTGCTCGAACCCGAGCACGGTTTGCTCGTGCAGTCCTACCGGCCACGGCGCCAAGCCAATGGGCTGATGAATGCCGACGGCTGGGGGGTGGGTTTCTTCGCGCCCGGGGTCTCCGAGCCGGCCCGGTGGCGGTCGAACCGCCCGCTGTGGAGCGACGCCTCCTTCGCCTCAGTGGCACCGACGATCTCGTCGCGGTGCGTGCTGGGCGCGGTGCGTTCGGCCACGGCCGGCATGCCGATGGACGAGACGGCCGTCGCACCGTTTCAGTCGGGATCATGGCTGCTCTCGCACAACGGCGTCATCGACCGTGACCTGCTCGCACCGCACGCCGCTGCTGAATCGTTCTGCGACTCCGCGCTGCTCGCCGCGCACATCTTCGAGCGCGGGCCAGAACACGTCGCCACATTGATCGTCGAACTCGGTGCTGCCGATCCCAGCGCGCGGCTCAACGTCCTGCTCACCGACGGGAACCGCGTGCTCGGCACCCGGTGGAACGACACCCTGAGCGTGCTCGTCACCGACGAGGGCGTGCTGGTGGCCAGCGAACCCTTCGACGACGACCCGGCGTGGGTCGACGTCGCCGAGCATCACCTGATCGACGTGTCCGCTGCCGGCATCACCATCACCGACCTGGAGAGCTGAGCCATGGCAACCGAACTGCAAGTCCATCTCGCGCCGTCGTCGTACCTGGCCGCCCTGCGCCGCGACGTGCGCGCCGGCCTGACCGCCTCGCCGAAGACCTTGCCCCCTAAGTACTTCTACGACGCTCGGGGTAGTGAGCTGTTCGACCAGATCACCCGGCTTCCCGAGTACTACCCGACCCGCGCCGAGAGCACCATCCTGCGCGAACACGCCGACGAGATCGCCGAGTTGTCCCAGGCGCGCACCCTCGTCGAGCTCGGCAGCGGCACCTCGGACAAGACCCGCTTGCTGCTGCGTTCGCTGACGCAGGCCGGCACGCTGCACCGGTTCATCCCGTTCGACGTCGACCCGGCCGTGCTCACCGAGGCCGCGGAGCTGATCTCGGCCGCCTACCCGCAGCTCTCGGTCGATCCGGTCGTCGGCGATTTCGAGGAGCACCTGACCTTGCTGCCCAGCGGCGGCCGGCAACTCGTCGCATTCCTGGGTTCGACCATCGGCAACCTGGAGCCACTCGCGCGCGGACACTTCCTGCGCGACGTGAGTTCGGTGCTGCGGCCGGGCGACATGTTCCTGTTGGGGACTGACCTGGTGAAGGACATCGGCCGTCTGCAGCGTGCCTACGACGACGACGCCGGCGTCACCGCGGAGTTCAACCGCAACGTGCTGAGCGTGATGAACCGCGAGCTGGGCGCCGACTTCGACGTGACTGCCTTCGAGCACGTCGCGCTCTGGGACGTCAAGCACGAGTGGATCGAGATGCGGCTGCGCTCCGCACGAGACCAGGTGGTGCACGTCGCGGATCTCGGCCTTCGGGTGGAGTTCGCGGGCGGTGAGCAGATGCGCACCGAGATCTCGGCCAAGTTCCGTCCCGACGGCGTGGCCGCGGAGTTAGGCCGGGTCGGGCTGCGCGTCCTACGGTTCTGGACCGACCCGGATGGCGACTTCGGTCTGTCGCTGGCAACCCGGGTTCAATGACGGGCGAGCTCGCCCGGCCTCGGGAGGATTGGTCGGATTGGGCGGCCCGACGGCCGGAGTTCCGCGGCCACCACCTCGACAGCGCGGCGGCCGGACGCGGGTCGCTCACGATGCTGCAGTCCGTCGCCGATCATGCGCTGCTGGAGTCACAGCTGGGCGCGTACGTCGCCCACGAGGTCGCCCTGCCGTTGCTCGACGCGGGCCGAGCTGAGCTCGCCGCCCTGATCGGCGTTCCCGCTGCCGGCGTGGCCTTCATCCAGAGCGCAACCGCGGCGCTCAGGGCGTTGCTGACCACCTGGCCACTCAGCGAGCACGCGACGTTCGGCGTGCTGGCCAGCGAGTGGGGGCCCAATCTGGAAATGCTGGCCGCGCACGGCCACCCAGTCGTCGAACTGCCGGCCGACGGTTGCGGGGTGCTCGACCTCGACGCCTTCGAGCGGGTCCTGGCCTCCTTGCCGCCCTCAGCCGTCCACCTGACCCAGGTGGCCGCTCACCGCGGGCTGGTCCAGCCGGTGGCCGCTGCTGCCACGCTGTGTCGAGCGGCTGGGGTGCCGCTCTGGGTCGACGCCGCCCAAGCACTCGGGCATGTGGACGCTGCGTCCGGCGCCGACGCCGTCTACGCCGTCGGCCGCAAGTGGATGTGCGGCCCGCGGGGCGTCGGCGTGCTAGGGGTGGCCGAGCAGTGCTGGGATCAGCTGCGGCTCCCGGCGTCGGCCATGCTCCCTGCGAACTGGCCGATCGTGCAGCGGTTGGAAGCCGAGGACGCGCATGTTGCGGGCCGAGTGGGGCTGTGCGCCGCGGTGCGTGACTACGCGGCACTCGGGCCGGCCGGCGTGTGGCAGCGCCTCGACGAGGTGGGGCAGCTGACCCGCGACACGCTGGCCGAGTTGCCCGGCTGGAATGTGGTGCCCGGCAACGGGTCGGGCGCGATCACCGCGCTGCGTCCGACCGATGGTCAGGATGTCACCGCCGTACGAAACCGGCTGCTGGCCGAGGACCGCATCCTCGTCACGGCCGAACTACCGGCCCGCGCGCCCCGCGAGATGACGACACCGCTGCTGCGCGTCAGCCCGCATGTGGATTGCACGGCCGGCGACTTGCTGGCCTTACGCACCGCCCTGACTGATCCCGCTTTGCACCTTTGAGCGTCCCAAACCCGGCTTGTTTGGGACGCCGAAAGGTGCAATGCAGTGGCCTGCGGGTCAGCCGACCGGGCTGGCGAAACCCGAGACTCCCCCGCTGCCGGCGGTGCGGTTGGCCCGACCCACGATGTCGTCGCGGCCGGTGTTCGGGTTGCGCGTGTTGCCGGAGATCATCACGAATGAGTTCCCGCTCGCCGAGACCACCAGTCCGACGTGACTGGCCGAGCCGCCCGAGACGTTGAAGACCACTGCATCGCCGACACGTGGAGAGCCCGTGTGCCAAGTGCCGTGGCGCACCCCGTAGTTCTTGAAGCTGATCGCGCCCGGGTTGAGCCCACTGGTATTGGCGCCCGCATGCTGCCAGACCCATGTTGCGAAGTCGGCACACCACTGCTCGGTGCGCCAGCCGTTCGCGCAGTGTCCCCGGGGTCCGACGCCGAGTGCGGTCGAG
>JBDTXT010000113.1:0-7788 GCA_040006035.1 Pseudonocardiales bacterium
CCTCAGGCTGTGGCGCGCTTGGGCGAGCTCCCGCACAGCGACGTAGGAGCATCGCGACATCAGGAATGCCCTGCTGTGCAAGGAGAATGTGGTTTGTGAATAGGTTCTACCTTGCGTCACTCTCGGTCGGGCAAATGCGTTCCCACGGTGTTACTGCGGCAATGGTGCCGACCCTTCGTCGCGCCCGTACGGGTCTGAGGCATGCGAACCCGCGTCGGCGTCGTCCAAGCGCCGCGACACCCGTTCCACAGAAGGAAACCGATCTGCCGGGCCACATTTCGTCCCGACCACATGGCGACACGCCGCGTTGCTGGCAACGAGCCATCACACTCCACTGAGTTGCGACACGCCTGTCAAGCCGCATCAACGAGTGCGCGGTAGTGGCAGTACCTGTATCAGTCCGAGGAATGACTATGCGTTGGCGTAGCGTCTGCCGCGACCGGGCAGACACCATTCGTCGTCGAGGGCGGGTTCAGTTCGATCGCAGTCATTGCGGCGCGGATCGTCAATCACCCGGTCGAGGATCTGCGACCACTCGGAGTACCGCACGCGCTGGGCACCGTCATCGAAACCGCGATGGCGTAGAAATCAGGATCACGCTGGGAGGATTGGGCCGGTCATGACCGACGCGATCGTGCTGGCCGGCCGCTACCGCCTGGACCGCAAGCTGGGCGAAGGCGCGATGGGCCGAGTCTGGCTCGGTTATGACTTGCTGATCCACCGCAAGGTCGCGATCAAGCAGATGCTCGGCACCGCTTCTGATGTTCACCTGGTGGAACGCGCGATGCGTGAGGCCCGGTCAGCTGGAAGCTTGCTGCACCCGAACGTCGTCGCCGTTTACGATCTACTGCTTGTCGACGATCTCCCGCATGTGGTGATGGAATACGTCGATGGCACGACCCTGGCAGACCGGATGGAACTCGGGATCCCTTCCCCTATCGAGGTTGCGAGCCTGGGCAGTCAGGTAGCCGCAGGTCTGAGCGCGGCCCATCTAATCGGCATCGTGCACCGCGACATCAAGCCGGCCAACATCCTGATCGACAAGTCGGGCAACGCGAAGTTGGCCGATTTCGGGATTGCCCGGATCGAGAGCAATCCTGGCATGACCGGGACCGGGATGCTCATCGGCACGGTCGCCTACATGGCACCAGAGGTCGCCCTGGGTGAACCAGTCGGTCCACCGGCGGACGTGTGGTCGTTGGGAGCCACCCTGTTCGCCGCGGTCGAAGGTCGACCGGTGTACGAGGGAACCAGCCCGGTCAGCGTTCTGTCGCAGCTCCTGACCAAGCCGGTGCCGACCCCGTCGCTGCGCGGCCCGCTGGGCGAGCTGATCACTGAAATGCTCGATCGTGATCCTGCTCGACGCCCGAGCGCGGCACAGACGCAGCGGCGCCTTGCTGTGCTGGCCCAGCCCGGAGATGCAGCTGCCACTGTCGTGCTGACGGCGCCGGACAGACCACACCGCCCAGGGTCGGGGGCGGATCAGCGACCTCCGCAACCGCGAGGGCGCCGCCGGGGGATCGCTATCGTCGCCGCCATCGTGGGGGTGCTCGCGCTCGGGATCGTCGCGGCCGTTATCGCCCTGTCAGACCGCGGCACGCGACATCCGGCAGCAGCCGCGCACACCACTTCCGGCTCGGGGGTGACGGGTGCTCCGAGGACGAGCGCCAACCCGCGGAGCTCCTCGACGAGACCCGCGCCGGAGCACGCCTCCACACCCAGCGGCGTTGCGCCTCCATCGGCGCGAGCGACGGACTTGGCCGGTGACGGCGAGCCCGACGTGAGGGCCGTGGACTGGAGGGTCACCGCGACCGACGTGACCGTCGCCATGCACTACGCGCGGCAACTGCCGGCTACCGTGAGCACCTACGCCATCTTCTACTTCGACGTCGACAACAAGCCGAGCACCGGCTGCAACGGCGCGGAGCTGACGGTGTCCTACTACTCGGACGGCACCCAGCCGACGTCCTACAGCTCCGCCACTTGTACCTTGAAGATCAACGCCTTCGGCGTTGGCGGGCGGGTCACCTCGGACGGCATTGAACTCACGATCCCGCGCAGCGCGTTTGCCTCGTCGGGGGCTGCGGTCCACTTCTCGGCGCTGACCGCCAACCTCGACAACGACAAGACGGACTACGTCCCGGCCCTGGGCACCGGCGAACTCGCGATCGCGCTGCGCTAGGCGTTCTCAACCCTGCCGCCCTAACCCAATCTTGTCGGCCCTGTCAGCTAGGTCCGCTGTTCGTGCTGATGGCTCAGACCGGACTGCGCCGCGGCGAGGCGATCGGGCTGCGGTGGATCGACGTCGCCGTCTCGAGCTGTAACTCGACGAGGACGATCACCTGCGTACTCGCCGTCCGATCCTGGCCCACCCAGGACGACGCGTAAGGCGAGTCACCCTGCTCGCAGGTGGAACTTGTAGGTGCCGTCGGCGTCGTTGCCTCGATAGATGTCGATGCGGTAGGTGCCGCCTGCCGTGAGGGTCAGCGGTCCGATGCTGTTGCACAGTTCGCCCCTGGTGACCGGGATACCCGTCGGGTCGAGGACGTCGACTGGGATGCACGGGTTGCTCTGCTGGTCGAGGTAGATCACCTGGCCCGGCCGGGCGGTGAATGTGTAACGACTGATCGCGCCCTTGCTTTGGAGCGTGTCGGCGACGGTGTCGCCGATAGCGATGGCTGTGGTGCGGGTCGCTGCTACGGCGAGCAGGTGGAACTTGTAGGTGCCGTCGGCGTCGTTGCCTCGATAGATGTCGATGCGGTAGGTGCCGCCTGCCGTGAGGGTCAGCGGTCCGATGCTGTTGCACAGTTCGCCCCTGGTGACCGGGATACCCGTCGGGTCGACGACATCGACCTCGAGGCATTGGTTGCTCTGGTGATCGAGGTAGATGGGCTGGCCCGCTGTGGCTGTGAATGTGTAGCGGTCGATATCGCCGATCGCAGCGAGGTTGCCTGAGACCGTGTCGCCGATCACCAACTGCTTGCTCTGGACGTTAGTCGGATTCGGTTTGGCCGGACGCGTGCCTAGGCTCCTCGCCGCGGCAGCGGCGGCTGACGCGGCGTACGTAGGGTCACCGGTGATGGCCACGTCGAGGATGCAGTTGGACAACACCGGTTCGATGGTGATGCCGAGCGAGCGGCACAGCGCGGTGGCCCGCAGGCGGTCGGCAGGTTTGAGCGACGCGACGCTGGCCGCCGCCTTGGGGATCTCCCGATGAGTGAAGGTGGCGGTGCTCTGGCCGGGGGCGTAGTCGAACAACGACTCGGCTTGGGTGATGCGCCAGCTGTCACCGAACTGGTGGTAGAGCTTTGACCTGAACTCACGATCGGCTCGCTGCAGCACGGTCCCGTCCCGGGCGGTGAGGTCGTTGGCCGGGATCCCGTCGCTGCGGCCGAGCAGCCCCCGCAGCGTCGCAGCCAGTTTCGCTGAGGGTGCCAGCACGTAGTCCAGATATTCGCCGTTGTGCGTTATGACGATTCTGGTTCCGTCAGTTGAGCTGATGGTGACCTGTCGGCCGTAGCGTTCCAGAGTGCCGCCGCCGGCCAACGCGACGCTGACGTCCTCGCCCTCGACAGGGACACCATCCACCCGTGGCCGCCGATCTCCGCCGACGTACACCGCCACTCGGGCGCCGCCGACCCGGACAGCGATCGCGGCGTTGAACGTGACCGACTGCTGCCCCGGCAGCGGTTCCACGCGTGCTTGCACGACGACGCTGCGGTCGGGCGTCTGGGCCACTACGTACTCGCCGGACCCCTGGAAGTCGAACGAGCCGCCATCGCCGGTCCGCAGGTGCGGGTCGCCATAGCTCTCGCCACATATCCCCCCGCAACGGCTGTTCGAGGGTGGGGCACACACGAGGGCGACGCAGAGGAAGTTGCCTCTCAGATCGACGGAGCAGTAGCCGAATTCGCACAAACCAAGGCCTCGTTCGGAGGTGCCATCGCATAAAAGGCCGAAGCACCTGAATGTGCCGTTTCTCGGGACGTCGCAAAAGGCGAGAATGCAACCGCCGCGCGGGTCGTGGTAATAGACGTCAGACCCGAAATGGCGGTTCGGCGTGGGCCCTACAGCCGAGGCGGCGGCACCCTCCCCTGGGGTGGGCTCTAGGCCGCTGGGGTCGGTGCGGTTGACGGGATCGCCAGCGGCGTAGCGGTAGAGGTTGGCGTCGCCGCCGTTGAACCGGATGGGGTCGGGGCTGGTCCATCGCCCGATGGCGGGGTCGTAGTCGCGGGCGCCGAGGTGCACCAGGCCGGTGTCGGGATCGCTCAACCCGCCGGTGAAGCCGAAGGGCTGGAAGCCGGGTTTCGTGTCCGCCGTGATCGTGCCGGACGTGTCGTAGGTGAGGGACTGCGCGACGGCACCGCTGCGGGTGTCGATCACGAGCAGGGGGCTGCCGAGCTGGTCGGTGACTACGCGGTAGGTGTGCCCGTCGCGTTGCAGCCAGGCCAGGCGTCCGAGGTCGTCGTAGGCGAATCGCACGATGATCGTGTTGTGGCTGTCGAGCTGGGCCACGACATGCCCGTCCGGCCGGTAGAGGTAGCCGGTTATCGCTGCGCCGTTGACCTGACGGCCGACGCGGCGTCCGGCAGCGTCGACGAGGTAGGTGACGTGGCGGCCGCCGGGCAGCACCACGGCCCTCAGTTGACCGAAGTCATCAGTCTGGTAGGTCGTGACCGCGGCTGCGGCGCCGCGGCGGATCAGCGCACCGCCCGGGGCGTAGGTGAAGGTGGTGCCGCCGGACTTCACGAGTCGGTCGCGGTCGTCGTAGCTCGCGGTCGAGGCGGCGGGCCCGGCGACGGTGATGCGGTTGCCGACCGTGTCGTAGCCGTAGGTCTGGGTGGCGCCATCGGTATTCACTGAGGCGAGGCGGTCAGCGGTGTCGTAGGTGAACGTGGTCCGCGTCGTTGTTCGCGAGCGCTGCTCGGTGATCGCCACGACGCGACCCATCGCGTCACGCTGGTAGCCGATGTCGAGCAGGACCGCGCCACGGGTCCTCGTGGTGGAACGCGCTACGCGCCCCGCTGCGTCGTAGCCGATCGTGGTCTGTACGAGACCCAGCGTCGCGCGGGTTGCGTTGCCGCTGGTGGGGTCGCGATCCAGGCGCAGGTCGCCGACTGCGGTCAGTATCCCGGCCGGGTCGTAGTCGAACCGGATTGCCGGTGATCCGGTGGCGGTCTCGGTCAGTGCCCGGCCCTGCGGGTCGAGCGTCGAACGGACTGCGCCGGTGACCGGGCCGGTCCACGACAGGGCGACGGGATCGCTCCCGGTGTAGCCGTAGGCGGTGGCGAGCTGGTCGGTGGTCATGCTCTTGGCGAGCAGCGCGGTCTTCGGGTCGTAGTCGAGTTTGGTCGCCCCGCTGCTGGAGTTCCACGACGTGAGCCGGCCTTGCTGGTCGTGGGCCAGGGTGATGTGGCGGGTGCCCGGGCCTTCGATGGTCGCCAACTGCCCGCCAGCGTCGTAGGTGCGGATCTCGGAGGTGCGATCGTCGGCGACTATCGGCGGGAGGTATCCGGTGACGAGTCCGGTAGCGCTCGAGCCGAGGGTGTGCGCGGGGCGCCCCGGAGGCCGCACCGACACGGTGCGGCCGGTGGCGTCGTAGCGGGTGTCGACCGCCGATCCGCTCGGGTTGATCTGCCGCGTTGGTCGGCCGGCACCGTCGAAAGCGACTCGTTCGACGTGACCGTCGGGCCTGGTCGTGGACATGATGCCGGTGGCGCGTTCATAGGCGTAGGTGGTGATGGCCGCGGCGGCGCCTGCGCCACGCGTCTCCCGCGACACCCGCCCATCCTTGTCATAGACCACGGTCAGCTGCGGTCGGCCGGGCGCCGTCGAGTGCACGATCCGCCCGGCCGAGTCGAAGCCGGTGATGCTCTTGCGGCCTGCCGGGTCGGTGAGGGTGACCGAGTGCTCGGTGGGGTCATAGGTCTGCACCCACTTCTTGCCGCTGTCGGTCGTTGTTGTCGACCACGCGGTCACCTGCAGGGGCAGACCGGGCTCGGTGGTGACCGTCTGGTGGATCTCGGTGCGGCGAACCGTCCCGTCGGATCGCGCTTCGACGACCGGTGTCAGCAGCGGGGCTTGGCTACCCCACCGCTGATCGGGTTTCGAGTCGGTGGTGAACGTGGTGCCGTCCGGCAGTGCAAGACGTCGCGTGCCGTCGCTGGTGGTCATCGTCGTCGTCGCACCGTCCGCGGTGGTGACGCTGCGCCGCATCGTGGACGAGTCGATGCGGTCGAAGCGGTAGATCGACACCAGCGTGGCTGTCGTTACCCGGATCTCGGTCGAGTTCTCCGACGCGCGGTAGCTGAGCGCTCGTACCCGGCCGTCGGCGTCCTTGACCGAGGAGAGTCGGCCGACCTTGTCGTAGCTGAACTCGGTGAGGTGGCTGGCGGGGTCGGCCTCTGACTGCACTAGCCCGCGAGGCGACGTGACCATGTGCGTCGCCGCGCCAGACGGATCCGAGACGTCAGCGAGGTACCCGCCCGCGTCGAGGAACACTGTTGTGCGCGCTGCATCGGCGCCGACCAAACCCACCGGTGTCCCGGTCGCGCTGCGTTGGACGACCAGGTGAATGGGTCGCCCGTCGAGTGCACCGTTGACCGTGGCCAGCCGCCCTTTCGAGTCGTAGGCGACAGTGAGGAGCACCGCGCCGGTGATCGCGTCGACGGTGCCGCCGTGGCGCTCGGCCTGATCGAAGACGTACACGCGTGCCCCGTCAGGCGTCGCGATGCCATGCTCGGCGTGACCGACCGGGACCGGCGCGACCAGGCGCCACTGGCCGTCGCCTTGGAGCAGCACCTTGGCCTTGGGGTCATAGCGCTGCACGACATCCAGGCCCCAAGCCCCAAGCCCAAGGGCGGTGGCCTCCCACCCGGGGCGGTCCTGTCGGCCCGCAGCCCACTCGCTGGAATATACGAGCGCGAGTCCGCTTCCCGGCACCGGCACGTTCAGCAGCGCGGCCTGATGCTCGCACGCCACATTCTGCAGCGGATCGCACTGCTCTAACGCCAGACGCGACGCAGCGCTAGCGCCTCGGTGATGCGTCGCGGTGCATCCCAACGAGACCGCCAACAGCAGCGTCATCGTCGCAGGCAGCCAACCGAACCGGCGCGGGATCGCACCCGCTCGACCGATCATGGCTGGTACTCCTTGATGCCGTTCGGCAGGAAGGCCGCCGGTGTAGGGGTGAGCATGCGCAGGTCGCGGCCAGGACGCCGGTGACCGGGGCAGGGTTGGCGTCACGGGTGAAGGCCAGACGGTGGCTGTCCCGGGATCAGGCGTGCGCGGGGGGTTGCGGATAGGAGCGTCCACAGGTCGGCATGGCGGTGGTAGTTCATGGCGAACTCCTTCCGAGGACGGACATCCGATGAGGTGCCGGTCCGCAGGCGCCGGCACGAGCCAGGCAGGTGAAGGTTCACCGTGCACCTCACGGCGTGATCGCTGCGGAGCGGTGCGTACGCACGAGGAGCCAGATCCCGACGGCCACCGCCCACACGCCGATGAGCCCAGCCAGCGGGAACAGCGGGTCCAGGACGTCGGTGAACGCGATGGTCGCTCCCGCCGCGGCGTAGGCCAGGCCGCCGACCACGCCGGGGATGGCGATCACCCGGTTGCCCAAAGCGCGCGTCGCGCCCCCGACCGCCGCCAGGGCGCTCACGGCCAGGCCGAAGAGCGGCACGGTGATCGTCTCGAGCACGACATGGACACTCACCAGGGGCGTGCTGTCGCCGCGCGCCAGGGCGTCGCCCTCGACGGCCACCAGGAGGTGGAGCGCCATGTCCACGG
>JBDTXT010000114.1:0-7684 GCA_040006035.1 Pseudonocardiales bacterium
TTTGTTGCCGACGGCCCGGGAGGGTCGCCTGCCCTGGTGCCCGGTGTCGCGGTCAGAAGGCCGATCCGGCGAATTTGCCGGTGCGGACCGAGGCTGGCCGCCTACCCGGTGGCGTCGGAGAACCGGAGCCGGTGGGCGGGCACGCGAAGTCGACCCACAAAGGTGAGCCGCTGACTGCAGTCTAGCCGGTCGGCAGCGCGCCTTCGAACCGGCGGTGGGCGCCCTCAGGCGAGCAGGCCGTGGCGGTTGGCCATTGCCGCGGCCTCGGTGCGGCTGCGGACCTTGAGCTTGGCCAGGATGTTCGAGACGTGCACGCTGACCGTCTTCTCGCTGATGTAGAGCTGGCTGGCGATCTGGCGGTTCGTACGGCCCTCGACGAGCAGGGCCAACACGTCGCGCTCGCGGGCGGTGAGTGCCTCGGCAGTGCCCTTTGCGGCGGCCCGGGGGTCGCTGGTCAGGCCGAGCGCGCGTATCTCGGCCAGCAGCGGCTCGGCCCGCAGTTTGCGGGCAACATCGCGAGCGAGCGTGGCCTGCTCGGCGGCCTCGGGTCCGCGGCCGGCGGCGCGCAGCACTGCGGCGAGGCGGGCCCGGCTGCGAGCCAGCTCGATGACCTGGCCGTAGCCGAACGCCTCGACGGACTGCTCCCACGCCCGGATGTGCTCGGCCTCGCTGGGTGGCTCGACGTCGGCCAGCCACCGGATCCGCAGCCATTCGGCCTCGAGACGGGCCAGCCAGGCCTGCCCCTCGACGCCGAGCTTGCGGCTCATCGGCAGCCCCTTTTCGGCGCTGGTGCGGCCATCGTCGGTGAGCTGATGCGCGCGTGCGACGATCGCGCCACGCTGTGATTCAGGTGCCGAGGTGACGGTATTGGCCAGCGTGGCCACTCCTAGTGCTGAGAGGCGAATGCGGGCCAGGAACCACGGCTCCTGCCACAGCGCACCCAGCACGGCGACGACCTCGTCGATCAGCGCGAGCGCGTCGGTGGCGTTGCCCTCGTGCTGGTGGAACTCGAGCGCGGCGACGGCCGCGTAGAGAGCCATCCGCCCGTCGCGCTCCCACCACGGACGTAGCGTCGGCAGCAGATCGAGTGCGCTTCGGTCGCCGCGGCCCGCCCGCACTGCCATGCCGGTGGCAGCGAGCAGGGCCAGCGCCTGCGCCGGCGGTGATTCGTCGGAGATGTCGACGGTGCGCGCCGCGTCGTCCCAGTGGCCGCGGGTGTATTGCACCAGGCTCAACATGGCGCGGGACTCGACTGCGTAGACGGCCCAGGGGCGCCCGGCCTCGGCGCCGCGACGGGTGGCCTCGGTGTAGGCGATCTGGGATTGCTCCAATTCGCCGAGTTCGTAGTGCAACCCACCCAGGTTGTATCGCGAGCGCACCTCGGCGACCGCATCACCCGACTCGCGTGCCGCATCGGCCACGGCGGCCAGTCGCCGCGCCGCGTCGACCGGGTCGCCGACCCGGCGCGCGAGCATGACGAGCGTCGTCTCAGCGTCGGCCAGCACCTCGGTGTTGCCCAGGGCGCGAGCCATCGAGACCGCCTCGAGCGCCCACCGCTCGGCGTCGACCTCGCGGGCGACGATGAGAGAGGTGCGCGCATGCAGACCGGCGAGGCGCGCCGTGAAGACGGATGGTTCGTCTGTGGGTACCAGCCGCAGGGCTTCCTCAGTGGCGGCAAAGGCCTCAAGGTCGGTTTCTCCTGCGGCCGCGGCGAGGCCGAAGGCGTAGAGGATCCTGGCCCGGCTCGCGGCGGGGGTATCGGCTGGCAGCGCGTCCAACGCCTCGCGGGCCAGCCGCAGACCTCGGTAGGACCGGCCCGCCGCCACCGCTGCGTCGACCAGCGCCATCACCAGCGGCGCCGTGTCGGCGGGCGCGGTCGCCACGCGGGGCGCGAGCTCGAGCGCTGTCTCGTAGTGCCGCATGGCCTCTTGCGGAGCCGCCACCGACATCGCTGCGTCGCCAGCCTGGACGCTGGCTTCGTAGGCAGTGGGCAGGTCGTGTGACGCGCGGGCGTGCCGCGCCATCTCGGCGGCGCTGCCCTGCTCTTGCTTGGCCAGGACGGCGGCATAAGAGGCGTGCAGGCGCACCCGCTCCCCCGGCAGCAGGTCGTCGTAGATCGCTTCGGCCAGCAACGCGTGGCGGAAGGTGTAGCCGCGCCCGCTGGGCGTCGGCTGCAGGATGTGGGCGTCGACCGCCTCACGCAATGCGGCATCGAGGGAACCACCGGATAGATCGAGGACGGCCTCGAGCATCTCGTGCGATACCCGTCGACCACCCACCGCGGCCACGCGGACCACCTCGCGAGCGTCGTCGGAAAGCCGGTCGAGGCGAACGAGGAGCAGGTCGGCCAACTGCCAGGGCAGTTGCTGGGTGTCGGCGACCTGCCCGGCTGCCGCCACCAGTTCTTCGGCGAAGAAGGCGTTGCCGTCGGCGCGACTGATGATGCTGCGCAGGTCGTGCTCGTCCATCGGCGTCGGGTGCAGCAGCCGGATGAGCCGGCGGACGTCATCGCTGCCGAGTGGATCGAGGTGCACTCGCTCGACGGCCGGCAGGCGCGACCACTCCGCGAGGGTGGGACGCAGCGGGTGGCGCCGGTGCAGGTCGTCACTGCGGAAGGTGGCGACGATGGCCAACCGCTCGGTGGTAACGCGGGTGAACAGGTAGCCCAGCAGATCGCGGGTGGCCTGGTCGGCCCAGTGGATGTCTTCGACGACCAGCAGCACCGGCTGGTTCTTGGCCGGCAGGGCGAGCGCGCCGAGCACGGACTGGAACAGCTCGCCCCGGTCGACGCGGTCTTCCGTACCGCGGCCCGCGGGGCCCCGGCGCGGCAGCAGCCGCTCGATTGCCGGGAAGGCGGCCAATTGCTCCTCGGCCTGCGCTGGGTGATCGGCCGCGAATCGGCCGAAGGCCTCGGTGAACGGGAGGTAGGGCGGTGGGGCATCACCAAGATCGACGCAGTGTCCGATGAAGCTGAGCACGCCGCGTTCGGTGGCGGCGTTGACCAGCTCGCTCAACAAGCGCGTCTTGCCGACGCCGGCGTCACCGTCGAGGACGACCACCGACGACGCCCCGTCACTTGCCTGCTGGACGGCGGCGAGCAACGTGGCGAGTTCGGTGGCACGTCCGATCAGTGGCGTCATGGAACGGGGCACCTGCACATCTTCGCGCGCCACACCGACATCCGGCGGCAGAATTACTGACCGGACGGTGAAGTGCCGCGGCGCGAGCGCAACCGCAGCCAACGACGTGCGCCGGCGGGACGGTCGTTCGGGATGAGCTGCTCGCGGCGGTAGGCCACCCCGGCCTTCATCACGTCTAGGTTCATGTTGTCGAGTTCGAACATGGTGTGCTCCTCTGTTGCTTGCTTACAAGAGCTACGGTGCGCGGCTAAGTAGGCCCGCGGCATCCGCAGAACTCCCTATTTGGCTCCCGGCGTGGTACCTAGTGCGGCCCGCCTGACCGACGAAATGCGGCGGTGTCAAGGGCTGTGGACGGCTGGCGGCCGTGTCCACAGGGCGCCCCGGGCCCCGCACAGCGGGGTGGCTGCGCGGACAGGGTAGGGCCATGTCCCGGGTCGCTGTCGTCACCGCCTGCGCTGCACTGGTGCTCGGCGGGGGTCCGCCTCGACCGTCCCGCCCCGGATTTCTGGCGTCGGCACCGGGCGCCGCGCCGGTGGCCTATGCCACGCCGATCAGCGGCCGGGTCACCGTCCTGCGAGCATTCCGGGCACCACCGGGGCCCTATTCGGCCGGGCACCGCGGGGTCGATCTGGGCAGCGGCCCCGGTCAGGCGGTGCTCGCCGCAGCCGCCGGTCGGGTGCGTTTCGCGGGCGCCGTAGCCGGTCGCGGTGTCGTGGTCATCGAGCACGCCGACGGCGTACTGACCGAGTACGAGCCGGTGACGCCGGCGGTCTCGGTGGGCGAGCAGGTGAGCCGCGGTCAGCCGATCGGGCGGGTAAGTGGCACCCATGGCGCCTGCGAGCCCGGCCGGTGCCTGCATTGGGGTGCCCGGCGCGACAGCGCGTACTTCGACCCCATGGCGCTGCTGGTGCGGTTGGGTCCGGTGCGGCTGCTGCCGTGGCCCACCTAAGCGCGTGGGTGGGCGCGGGCGTAGGTCTGGCGTAGCCGCTCCACCGACACGTGGGTGTAGATCTGGGTGGTGGCCAGGCTGGCGTGGCCGAGCAGTTCCTGCACGCTGCGCAGGTCCGCACCGCCGTCGAGCAGGTGGGTGGCCGCCGAGTGACGCAGCCCGTGTGGTCCCAGATCAGGCGCGCCCGGGACGGCGGCGATGCGCCGGTGCACGATGGTGCGTACCGCTCGGGGATCCAGGCGGCCGCCGCGGGTGCCGAGCAGCAGCGCCGCGCCGCTGCCCGAGCGCACGATGTCGGGGCGGCCCGCCCGCAGCCAGTCGTCCAGGGCCCGCTCGGCCGCCAAGCCATAGGGCACTGTGCGCTCCTTGGCCCCCTTACCCAGTACGCGAACCACCCGGCGGCCGCAGTCGACATCGTCGATGTCGAGCCCCACCAGTTCGGCCACCCGGATCCCGGTGGCGTAGAGCAGTTCGACCACGAGACGGTCGCGGCGCCCGATCGCGGTGGGCACCTCGGCATCGGCCTCCATCACAGCGGCTGCCTCGTCGGCGCGAAGGACCGGCGGCAGCGATCGGTGCGGGCGCGGGCTGGCCAGCAGCTGACCTGGATCGGTGGCGATGCGCCCGGTGCGGTGCGCCCAGGCCGTGAAGGTGCGCAACGAGGCGGCGCGGCGGGCCAGGGTGGTGCGGGCAACCTCCGCCTTGCGCTGCATGGCCAGCCAACCGCGCAGCGTGGCCAGCTCGATGTCACCGACGTCGCGCCCACCGAGCCGAGCGAGGTGGTCGAGGAAACCGGCGACATCACCCAGGTAGGCCCGCACGGTGTGCGGCGAGCGGTTGACCTCGAGGCGCAGGTGGCGCTCGTAGGCCTCGACGGCAGCAGCTATCGCCGGCGGGAGCCCGTCGCGCAGCGCGCCCAGGTCAACCCGTGGCTCAGCGTCGCGCCGGGGGGTCACCCGTTGACCGTGCGGCAGCCGCGGGCGCGGGTCAAGCCGCCACGCACACACGCCCGGACGCGGTTTGCTGACCTGGCTCAGACCTCGGCCCGGCGCGGGCGCAGCCGGGGGGCGATGCGGTAGCCGTCGTCGGTCGCCTCGAGCAGACCGGCCAGGTCGAGAACGGGCAGCGACCTGATGACCTCGATCGGGCTCACCCCGCTACGCTGCGCGATCTCGTCCGGGCGCGCCGAGCGGCGCGCCGGCAAGCCCTCGAACACCCGCCGGGCGACAGGATCGAGGATGTCGAGCTCGGCCCGCAGGTCGCCGCCAGCGGATCGGGTCGCCGGCCGTCGGTCCGGTGGCAGCCCGTCGCCCATGGCCCCCACGACGGCGAGGACGTCGTCGACGCAGGTGACGAGCAGGGCCGGATCGCTCTCCCGCCGCAGCAGGTCGTGGCAGCCGGCTGACATTGGTGAGGTGACGGGTCCGGGGACGGCCATCACCGGACGGCCCTGCGTCAGGCAGTGATGCGCGGTATTCGCTGCGCCCGAGCGCCGGGCCGCCTCGACCACCACCGTGCCGGTCGACAGGGCGGCGATCAGCCGGTTGCGGGTAAGGAACCGGTGCCGCTGTGGTGCGGCGCCGGGCGGGCTTTCCGAGACCACCAAACCCGACTCAGCGGCGCGGGCGAACAGGGTGGTGTTGCCGTTCGGATAGGGGCGATCCAGCCCGCCGGCCGACACGATGACCGTCGGCCCGCCCGCCGCCAGAGCGCCACGGTGGGCCGCGGCGTCGATACCGTAGGCCCCTCCGGACACCACGACCACGCCCCGACCGGCCATTCCGTAGCCGAGATCGGCCGTGACGTGTTCGCCATAGGCCGTGGCGGCGCGGGATCCGACGATTCCCACGGAACGCACGCCGAGCGAGGCGAGGTCGCCAGGGCCCTTCACCCACAGCGCGAGCGGGGGCATCGGTTCGCCGGAATCGGCCACGGTGCGCTCACCCTTGTCGAATCGACGGACCCGGGCCTGCCCGGTGCGCTCGAGGGCGGCAAAGGCGAAGTGCGGCCAGTCGGCCGACTCAGGGACGACGAGTCGGATGCCGTGGCGCTGGGCCGCATCGAGGTCGGCCTGCGCGTCGGCGTGTTCGCGGCGCGCCGCCGTGGCGGCGGTCACCTCCGGCGATCCCGTGCCGTCGCTGATGACGCGCGCCGCCGCGACGGGGCCTAACCTGCGGACCAGGTCCCACACCGGGATGCAGGCCGGTTCGGCCACCCGGCTCAGGAAGGCGCGGGCCAGCAGGATGTCGTCGGTGACTATGCCGCCCATGCGCTGCTGCTCCCTGTCCTGAAGTACAGCGCCTCGGCCACATCGCCGGTGTCGGGATGAGCGCGGCCAGCAAGATCGGCGACGGTCCAGGCCAGTCGCAACACCCGATCGAAGCCGCGCGCGCTGATCTGGCCGCGCTGCAGGTACTGCTCGGCCGGTTGAAGCACCGCATGCGGCAGTGCCCATGGCGCCGCTCTGAGCGCTGCACCGGGGACGGCGCCGTTCACCCGCCAAGGGGTCCGGCGCCATCGCTCCGCCGCGGCGGCGCGGGCACTGGCCACCCGTGCCGCCACGGCCTGGCTGCTCTCGCGCCCGGCCGCGTCGTCGAACAGGTCGGCGTGTGGGACCGGATCGACCTGGACGCGGACGTCGATCCGGTCGAGCAGCGGCCCGGATAGCCGTTGCTGGTAGCGGCGCCGCGACTGCGGCTGGCAGACACAGTCACTTGCGCGACTGCCACACGGGCAGGGGTTGGCGGCGAGCACGAGCAGGAAGCGCGCCGGGTAGCTCACCGCACCGCCGCCACGGTGCAGCACCACCGACCCGCTCTCGAGCGGTTGGCGCAGCGCGTCCAGAGCGCGCGGCGAGAACTCCGGCGCCTCGTCGAGGAACAGCACGCCGTGGTGCGCGAGGCTGATTGCGCCGGGCCGGGCCAGGTGGGTGCCGCCGCCGACCAGCGACGCGACCGAAGCCGTGTGATGCGGTGCCTGCAGCGGTGCGCGGCGCAACAGCCGAGCCTGCTTGGCCAGCTGCCCAGCCACCGAGTGCACGGCCGTGACCTCCAGAGCCGCGGCGTCGTCGAGCGCGGGCAACAGGCCGGGCAACCGTTCGGCCAGCATCGTCTTGCCCGCTCCGGGCGGGCCCAGCAGGTAGAGGTGGTGGCCCCCGGCCGCGGCGACCTCGAGCGCCTGCTTGGCTGCTGCCTGCCCGGCCACGTCGGCCAGATCGAGAGCGCCCCCGCCTGGGTCGGGCTCGTCGTCGGGTTCGGCGACTGGCGGCGCCGGCCCGTCGCCCCGAAGCCAGTCGAGCACCTGGCGCAGGTCGTGCACCGCCCGCACGTCAACGCCCTGCACCAGTGCCGCCTCGGCCGCGTTGGCTGGGGCGACCACGACGCGGCGGACCCCCGCCTGCTGGGCAGTGATGACGGACGGCAGCACGCCGCGTACGGGGCGCAGCCGTCCGTCGAGCCCGAGTTCGGCTATCCAGACAACCTCGGCCACGGCCTCGACGCGGACCTCGCCGGCCGAGGCCAGGACAGCGAGCGCGACGGCCAGATCGAACCGCGAGCCGACCTTGCGCACGTCGGCGGGGAACAGCGCAACCGTG
>JBDTXT010000115.1:0-7679 GCA_040006035.1 Pseudonocardiales bacterium
GGCCGTGCAGGTAGGTGCCGATCACGTTGTCGCGCACCGCACCCTCGGTCTGGTCACGCCCGTTGTTCCCGCGCCCGGTCTTGGTGCTGCCGAGCGGACGCACGCCCGGCCCGAGCTCGGTGAGGCCACTGTGGTTCTCGTAGCCGACCAGACGGCCGGCCTCTTCGGTGTCGACGTAGTTGTTGCCGATGAGCCGCTCGGCCTGGCCGCGGGTGACGACGTCCAGTACGCCGACGCCCGGGATGTGGCGGCCCTCCTGGGTCACGAACTCGTGGCCCAGCATCTGATAGGTGCCGCAGATCGTCAGCATCACCATGCCGTCGTCGGCCATGGCCCGCAGTTCGGCGCCGCGGGCGGCGAAGTCGGCCCCGATCTCACCCTGCGCGGCGTCCTGGCCGCCGCCGCCGAGCAGGATGTCGGCGTCGTGCGGCAGCGGGTCGCCGACGCTGACCGCTGTCACCTCGACCGGCAGGCCGCGCCAGGCCAGCCGGCGCTGGAGCACGACCAGGTTGCCGGTGTCGCCGTAGATATTCATCTCGCGGGGGTACAGGTGGATCAGCTTCATGCCGCCTGCCCGATCCGCAGCAGGACCGCGTGCAGGGCCCACATGGCGGTGTAGGTGCTGAACACGACCACGTGCCCGCCCGCCGGGACGGACTCGACGGCTGAGCGGACGGCCTTCTCCAGGTCGGGTTCGACCTCCTCGACGGAGATCTCGTCATAGCGCAGCCGCACCGCCATGTCGGCGGCCCGCGTGCCCGACGTCGTGCGCCGGGCCGCGACGACGGCCGGCGCGCTGAGGCCGGTGAAATCGACGTCCCACAGCCACGAGACGTCGCGCCCGTCGGCGTAGTCGTCGTTGATCGCGATCACGATCGCGTCGGCCCCGGTGACGCCGTCGAGGGTGCGCAGGGTCTGCCGGAAGCCCGCCGGGTTCTTGACCAGCTGCAGCACCAGGCGGCGGCCGTCGATGTCGAAGGACTGCCCGCGCCCGAACGCCGGCGACACCTTGCGCAGGCCCTGCAGCACCGTTTCGGTGTCGAGGCCGAAGGTGAGCGCGAGCGCGACCGCGCCAGCAGCATTCTGCGCGTTGTGCGGGCCGTCGGCACGCAGCAGCACATCGTGATCGGCACCGTCGACGCGCAGGGTCAGGTGTGGCTGCTCTCCCGCGGGTAGGCGGCGCAGTTCAGCCGTCGCCGGATGATCGGACAGGTACACCGGCCCGCCGTAGAGCTCCTCGTCGTTGGGGAACAGCTCGCGCAGCTCGGGCGCGACGCCGTAGTAGCTCACCTGCGCCTGCGTCCGCTCGGCGAGCGCCGCGATGCGCACGTCGTCGCGGTTGAGCACGAGGTGCCCGGTGGTGGCGGCCGCGACCGTGCCCAGCAGGTCGGCGATCGTGTCGATCTCGCCGAAGCGATCCAGTTGGTCGCGCATGACGTTGAGCAGCAGGGTTCGCCTGGGTGCCACCAGCTTGACGAAGCGCACCGCCCAGGCCTCGTCCAGTTCGAACACCGCGACGTCGTAAGGAAGTTTTCCACGCCAGGTGCCGTGCTCCACGGTGGCGGTGATAGCGCCTCGCACGAAGTTGCTGCCGGTGTCGTTGGTCAGCACCCGGTAACGCTCGCCCAGGATGGTGGCGATCATCTTCGTCGTCGTCGTCTTGCCGTTCGTGCCGGTGATCACCACGACACCCTCGGGGAGCCGGGCCAGGGCGCGGGCCAGGAAGCTAGGGAAGACCTTCTCGACGACCAGTCCGGGCAGCGCGTTTCCGCGGCGCCCGATCGCCCGCAGCCCCGACAGGGTGAGCTTGCCGAGCCACACCGCGAGCAGGTTCATGATCCGTCCAGGATACCGGCGCTGCCGGGGTGTTTCGGACAGAAGCAGGTAGGGCAGCCCGCATGACGAGTTCGACACCAGCTCATGGGGCGGTACCCAGCCGCGCAGAGCGGTCGCCCGTCGGCTATGCGGCGCTGGTCACGCCAAGTTGCTTGTCGGCGGTAAGCCGGCCTTGGCCGACGCCGGCGAACCGCCCGGACGTGGGCGTGACATCGGCATAGTCGCGCCCGGCCGCTACCGGCAGGTGCCGGGATCCGGCGCGACACCCGTTGCACGGGTCGAAGGCCACCGCGCGGGCCCGCTCGCCGTCGGGCACGACGACCTCGACCCAGGCGTGGGTTCCGCTCTCACCGAGCAGGTGGCCGGAGATGTAGCGGGCCGGAACGCCGGCGGCCCGACAGATCGCGAGCGCCAGATGCGCGTGGTCCTGGCAGACGCCACGACCGAGCGCGAACGCCTCGGCGGCCGTCGTGTCGTACGACGTGGCACCGAACTCGTAGCAGATCGCGGCGCGCACCGCAGTGCAGCACCGGTCGGCGAACTCCAACCGATCAGCCGACTCGGCGCGCAGCGCCGCGGCCAGCTCGCGGATCGCATCGTTGGCAGCCGTCAGCCGGGTAGGGCGCAGCAGCCGCTGATCGGTGAGGGCGGAGGCGGGTAGCACGGCGTCGACCCGCGGGCCGGTGCGCTCGACCACCGCGGTGACCGCGAACTCGATCGAGGACGGCACCACGTCGATGCCCACCTGCACCACGACATTGCCGTATGCGTCGCGGCGGTTGCGCACCCGCGCATCGGGGACGGAGACCTCGACCGTGTGCAGGCGCCGGCGCAGGCTGCCGTGCCGAGCCCTCGGCACCACGACGAGGCGGTGGTCGAGGTCGTAGGCCGGACCGTCGTAGTCGTAGCGAAAGCGCTGGCGCAGCACATAGGTCACCTTCGCGGCGGCGTCGAGATCCAGCTCGGCGGCGTCCAGCAATGGACGCTCGAGTTGAGCCTGCGCCTCCTGTGTCATCCTGTCGCCTCCACCTCGTCGGACCAGACCTTCATGCCCGTCAGTACCGGCGCGCCATAGGTCGTCACCATGGCGACATCGAGCGCGTCGCGGCCACGGCCGATCAGAATGCGTCCCTTGCGGGGCTGGTTGTTGCGCGGGTCGAACGTCCACCAGCGATCGCCGAGATAGACCTCCATCCAGGCGGCGAAGTCCATCTCGGACGGTGGCAGCACGACGTCCATGTCCGGCAGATAGCCGAAGACGTAGCGGGCCGGGATGTTCAGCGCCCGGCAGTAAGTGATCGCCAGGTGGGCGAAGTCGCGGCACACACCCTGCCGGGACTCATGCACATCGGCCGCCGTCGTCAGAGCGGTGCTGCTGCCGTAGCCGAACTCGAGGTGGCCGTTGACGTGCTCGACGATCGCCTGCACCCGCCGGTAGCCGGGCTTCATCCCGCCGAAGCGCTGCCAGGCCTCGTCGGCCAAGACGTCGGGCAGCACGTAGCGGCTGGGCAACGTGTAGTGCAGGGCGTCGTCGGGCAGGTCGGTGACCGGTATCTCCGGCGCGTCGAGGTCAACTTCCTCGGTGGCGTCGGGCACTGAGACGAGCGCGTCGTAGCGCACTACAGACGCACCTGCGGGCAGGTTCAACCGCTGGCAGTCGTTGCCGTAGAGGTCGGTGTAGCCGTGTCGGGGAAGTTGCGGCGTGCTTTCCCACTCCTGCCGCATAACCGTCGCCGGCCCGGCTCCATAGGGCTGGACCTGGAAGACGGCAGGCGTCTCGATCGCAGCCTCGTACCTGAACTCGCAGCCAACCCGCAGGTATCGCATGGAGCCCATTGTCGAATGCTGCCCTTCCTGTGTTTCCGAGGGGTTACGAAGCAGGGGTGAAACAGTCGTCTGGTAACACTTGACCATGGGAAGTCTCTTCGACAGCTACCACAGCGTGGCCTACGACGAGATGTTCGCAGGCGACGGCGCGCCGCATCCGCATACCAAGGCGCTTTTCGAAGCATTGCAGCTTCTGTCCAACGCCGATCTCGAGGAGCGGGTGCGCGTCCTGCACCGCAGCCTGCGCGATCAGGGCATCACCTTCTCGCACGCCGGCCAGGAGTGGATCTTCCCGCTCGACCTCATCCCGCGGCTGATCCCCACGGCCGAGTGGGAGTTGATCGAAGCAGGCGTCATCCAGCGGGTACGCGCGCTGGAGGCGTTCCTGGCCGACATCTACGGCGCCCGGACCGTCCTGGCCGACGGCATCGTGCCGCAGGCGGTCATCGCCAGTTCGACGAACTTCTACCGCTCGGCCGCCGGCCTCGAACCGGCCAACGGGGTGCGCGTGCACATCGCCGGCATCGACCTCATCCGTGACGGCGACGGCGTACTGCGTGTCCTGGAGGACAACGTCCGGGTGCCGTCGGGCATCTCCTACGTCGTGGAGAACCGCCGCACCATGGCGCGTGTCTTTCCCGGGCTGTTCCTCGAGCAGCAGGTGCAACCCGTCGCCGGGCACGTGGCCCTGCTCTTCGCTGCGCTGCGCTCCTCCGCGCCGGCCGGCGTCGATGATCCGACTGTCGTGCTGCTGACCCCTGGCATCTACAACTCGGCCTACTTCGAGCACGCCTTCCTGGCCCGCAAGATGGGCATCGAACTGGTCGAGGGGCGCGACCTGTTCTGCCGCGACAACGTGCTCTACATGCGCACGACGAGCGGAGAGCGACGGGTCCACGTTCTCTATCGACGCGTCGACGACGACTACCTCGATCCGGTTCATTTCCGATCGGAATCGGTAGTCGGCTGCCCGGGTGTGCTCAATGCCGCCCGAGCCGGCAACGTCACGATCGCGAACGCGGTCGGCAACGGCGTCGCCGACGACAAGCTGATCTACACCTACGTGCCGGCGCTCATCGAGTACTACCTGGGCGAGAAGCCGCTGCTGCCGAACGTGCCCACGTACCGCTTCGACGACCCCGATGTGTTGAGCGACTGCATTGCCCGCATCGACCAACTCGTGTTCAAGCCGGTCGACGGATCCGGCGGGTACGGGCTGCTGATCGGACCGCAGGCCAGCGACGAGGAGATCGCCAAGACACGGGCGGACGTGCTGGCCAACCCGCGCGGCTGGATCGCCCAGGAGGTCGTGATGCTGTCGACCTCACCGTCGCTCGACGGTGAGCGGCTCGCCCCCCGCCACGTCGACCTGCGCCCGTTCGCCATCAACGACGGTGGGACGGTTCGGGTGCTGCCCGGGGGGCTGACTCGGGTGGCGCTGCGCGAGGGCAGCCTGATCGTCAACTCCAGCCAGGGCGGCGGCTCGAAGGACACCTGGGTGCTCACGTCGCGCCCGTCCCGCTCTCCGGAACCCGAACCGCTCGCGCCGATGCCGACGCCGGCCGTCAAGGCCAGCGCACCTGATCTCGGGCCCCGTTCGGACCAGCCACAACAGCAACAACAGGACGGCACACCGTGCTGAGCCGGGTCGCTGAGGCGCTGTTCTGGGTGGGGCGTTACGTCGAGCGCGCCGAGGACACCGCCCGACTGCTCGACGTGCAGTTCCACCAGGTCGTCGAGGACCCTGCCACCGACGAGGCCGAGACGTGCCGGGTGCTGGCCGCGGTGATGGGCGTCAACAGCGACGGCGACGCCGAGACGCCGCAGCACATCCGGGAGACCCTCGAGATACTCGGCTACCAGGCCGACAACCCGAGCTCGATCGTCGGGGCGCTGCTGGCCGCGCGGCAGAACGCGCGCGGCGTCCGGGAGTCATTGTCGGCCGACATCTGGGAATGCCTCAACACCACGCACCACGAACTGCCGCTGCGCATCGAGGCCGCCCGAGCCTTCGGCCCGGCGCCGTTCTTCTCCTACGTCAGGCAACGGGCGGCCATGCTGCAGGGTCACGCTGATGCCACCATGAGCCGCGATCACGGCTTCGACTTCCTCGTCCTCGGACGCAGCGTCGAACGCGTCGACATGACCGCCCGCCTGCTCGCCGCGACCGTCAGCACACCGTCGCCGGAGGACGGCTGGATCGCCACTCTGCGGGCCTGCTCGGCGCATGAGGCGTACCTGCGCACCTATCAACGCGGCGTCGAACCTCAGCTCGTCCTGGAGTTCCTGCTGCTGGACAGGCTGTTCCCGCGCTCGGTGTTTCACGCCCTGGTCGTCGGCGAGCAGGCCCTCACTCGGCTGGACCCCACCGCCGCACAGGGTCGCGCCGGGAATGACGCGCGCCGGGTCATCGGCCGTACCCGTACCGATCTGGAGTTCCTGCCGGCCGATGCCGTCCTGCAGGATCTGCCCAAACGGCTGCACGACCTGCAAAGCGCCATGTCGGAGGTCAGCGACGCCGTCAGCAGCAGGTTCTTCGGCGACTCCACGACGGTCGGCTGGAGCCTGGAGGAGTCACGACGGTGAGTTGGCGAATCGCAGTAAGGCACCGCACGGGTTACCACTACACCTCTGCCGTGCGTGCGTCGTACAACGAGGCGCGGATGACTCCGACCTCCAGCCGGGGCCAGCACACGCTGGGGGCGCGGCTCGAGGTCAGCCCTGGCACCCGCCCGCTGCGCTACGTCGATTACTGGGGCACCGTGGTCGACGCCTTCGATGTGCATGTTGCGCACACCGAACTGGTTGTCACTGCCTCATCGGTGGTCGAGACCGCGGCCCCGCTGGCGGCTCCGAAGCCCATCGGTTGGGACGTGCTGGCCTCGGCCGAGGTCGTCGACAAGTACGCCGAACTGCTCGGTGCATCGCGCTACGTGTGCTTCGAGGACGAGGTCGCCGAGAGCGGGCGAGCGTTCGCCGAAGAGCTGGCGCCGGCCGAAGCCGGGCTGCAGGCCGTCGCCTGGTCGCACGAGCAGTTGGGTTACGAGCGGGGTTCGACCGGGGTGCACACCACTTCGACCGAGGCGCGGGCGGCCGGCAAGGGCGTGTGCCAGGACTACACGCATCTCAGCCTGGCCATTTTGCGGATGATGGGACTGCCGGCGCGCTACGTCTCCGGCTACCTGTACCCGACGGCCGGCAACGCCCAGAGCACGGTGGGTGTCAGCACCAGCGGCGAGAGTCACGCCTGGGTCGAGTTCTGGGCTGGCGAATGGGTGGCCGCCGACCCGACCAGCCTGGCTGCCGTCGGTGAGCGGCACGTCGTCGTGGCCCGTGGCCGCGACTACGCCGACGTCCGGCCGCTGTCAGGCGTCTATCACGGCCCGCCGGCAGAGAGCCTCGGGGTCGAGGTCGAGCTCACCCGGCTGCGCTGATCAGCCGACCCAGACCAACTTGATGGTGGTCTTATCGTGAGACACCGGATCCGGGGTGCAGGTTTCGCCCGGCGGGACCTTCAGGATCTTGTCACGCTCGCTGGCCGCGCCCGTCCCGGCGAAGGTCAACGGCACGCCCTCGGCCGGACTCGGTCCGGCTGAGCGGGTAACGACACTGGCCTGGAACCGGCTGACGCCAATGACGGCGGCGAGCGTACCGGGTACGTTTTGCCCCTGCTGGGCTCCAGACCTGTAGACACACGGCCCGGTGAAGGTGTGGTTGTACGTGGCGATGAGTACCGTGCCGTCGAAGGTGATCTTGAACAGCTTCCCGGAGGTCGACTTGGCCGTCCCGGCGCAGGATCCTGCGCTACACGCAAGCTTGACGGTCCAGACGTTGGTCCCTCCGGCCCCGACTTTCTCACCCTTGATGGTGGTGCTGACTACGCGAACGCTGACGCGGTACTTCCCGTTGGGCGCCAGTTCGCTCAAGGGCGGGGGCGCAGACGTGCTGCTCGTCGGGGCGGCGGTGGTGCCCGGGCCTTGGGCACCGACCGCGAGGCCGTGGCCCGCGGGTTTCTT
>JBDTXT010000116.1:0-7550 GCA_040006035.1 Pseudonocardiales bacterium
GACGAGATCGATGCGATCCGCCGGGCACTGACCGATGCGATCGACGGCGGCGCCGAGGCGGTCGTGACGACCGGGGGCACCGGCCTCACCCCAACCGATGTCACCCCCGAGGCGGTCCGGCCGTTGCTGGAGCGAGAAATCCCGGGCATAGCCGAGGCGCTGCGGCTGGTGTCGCGCGACCGGGTGCCGACGTCGGTGTTGTCGCGAGGCATCGCGGGCGCCATCGGGGCGACGTTGGTCGTCACCCTGCCTGGGTCACCGGGTGGGGTGCGCGACGGGGTCGCGGTGCTGGCGCCGCTGCTCGAGCACGCCGTCGACCAACTCAGCGGTGGCGATCACCGTCCGGGCGGCGGGGTATGAGTTCAGCCCTGGTCTCGGTGTCCGAGCTGCCCCTAGACGTCGCCGCCCACGAGACTGCCGTCGCCCATTCCGGGGCCGGGGCGAGCGTCGTGTTCTGCGGCGTCGTGCGCGAGTCCGATCACGGCCGCATCGTGGTCGAGCTGGAATATCAAGGGCATCCGTCGGCCGAGCAGGTGCTCGCCGAGATCGCCGCCGAGATCGCCGCCGAGGATGACGTGCTCGGGCTCGCGGTGAGCCATCGGGTGGGAGTGCTTCGGGTGGGCGACGTGGCCCTGGTGGCTGCCGTGGCGACGGCCCACCGGCACGAGGCGTTCGAGGTCTGCTCGCGGCTGGTCGAGCAGGTCAAACACCGGCTGCCGATCTGGAAGCGACAGGTGTTCGACGACGGCACTGACGAGTGGGTGAACTGCCCCTGAAGGATCGGCCACCGCGACGAGTTGGGCGAACTGCCGCGATTCCACGATGGCCCGAGACGGCGCTCGGTTTGATCCCGGGCCGGTGGCGGCTGCTATACCGGCGGGGCGCTCGGCTTGTCCGGGTCGAGCTTGTTCTCGATCTTCGAGGTGACTCCGGAGATTTTGTCGGAGTACTTGCCGCCGGTGACCTTGTCGATGCTTTCGCCCAGCGCATTGACACCCTTGGCGCCGAGTTCGGCTGCCCGCTCGGCCAGTTCGGCCGCCTTCACCTTGGCCTGCGAGGCTATGGGGCCCGCCGCAGCCGCCGCGGTGCCGGCGAACTCGGTTGCCTTGTCCTTGATCGGCCCGGCCGCCGCGGCCGCCTGGGCGGCGAGTTCGGCTGCCTTATCGGTGATCTTGCCCTGCTCGGCCATCGTGCCCACCTCCGGGATACGGAATCTCCTCTGGGATTTCATCAAAGCACTCTCGGCCGCGCAGGGCACACTGAGGCCATGCCCGAGCCCGGCGATACCGCACCCGGCGAGCGCCCGGAGATCGCGGACGAGCCAGTGTTGCCCGATGTCACCAGCGACGAGCGCGACGAGGGCTGGGGCGAGCCGGGCGACGGCCGGCGCGACGCGGAGTGGTACCACCGCGAGCGCCCGCCCCACCACGAGTAGACGCGGCCGGTTCAGCCGCTTCGCTCACTGGCGAGCAGATCACGGATCTCGCGCAGCAGGATTGCCTCGTCGCTGGAGATGCTGGCGACCTCCGCGGGCTCTCCGGCGGCGCGCCGACGCGCCTGCATCTCGGTCAGCTTCTGGATCGGCACGATGACGAAGAAGTAGATTGCCGCCGCGATCAGCACGAACTGCAGCAGTGCGTTGATGAAGTCGCCGTAGAAGAACCTGCTCTTGTTGATCGTGAAGGTGAGGTTGCTGAAGTCGGGTTTGCCGATGATGGCCGCCACGATCGGAGTGACGAGGTCCTTGACCAGTGCGGTTACGACGGCGCCGAACGCCGCGCCGATGACGACTGCGACGGCAAGGTCAACGACATTGCCCCGCATGATGAATTCTTTGAAGCCCTTGATCATGACGACTCCCCGCTGCGACGTCCTCGGCAGCGGCGTGCTGCCAGGCGGGACACTAGCGGGCCACTAGGGCGGACTAAGCACGACCGCGAGTACGCGACGTCCCTGCAACGCGACCAGGCGCACGGCCGTCGCGCGATCGGTGACGATGAGGATCTGGGTCGAGCCCGCGCCCCCGACGACATCGCTCGCGGGCAGAACGGCGAGTACCGCGGCCGCCTCGGCGACCAGAACCGCCGCTGCGCCCGGCGACGCGGCCGAGCCGCTCACCGCATCCAGCGGCGCTCCTGCCAGGACGTCGACGTGATCGCCCGCGCGAAGCACCGTGGCGAGGTCGGCTTCGATCGACAGGGCGGTGGCCACCTCGCCGACCGCGAGTCCGGCCGTCAAGTCCGCCCCGACCAGGCGCGTGGTAGTGACTGCCTCGCGTTTGCGCAGCGGCCCGGCCAGTCGTCGGCCGACGACGGAGCGCGTGTCGCTCGCCGCCCCTGTGGGCACGAGTTGCCGCGGCCAGGCCACGATCGTGAGATCGCGACTCGTCAGGGCGGTCGATACGCCGAGATCGCGAGCGGCCACCACCACGCGCACGTCGGTGGCATTGCCCGGCCCAGCCGCATCGGGTCGTCGAGCGGCGAGCGCGCTCGCGCCGGCCAGCACCACGAAGCTCAGTGCCGCCAGGCGGCGGGGCCAGCGGTTGAGCCGGGCCAACAGATCGACGAGAGCGGTGCGCATGCCAGGCACATTAGAAACGGCGATGCGCCGCCGCCAGCGCCAGACGCGGGCTGTGGACGACACGCGACCCTGTGGATAGCCCTGGCACCACGGTGGTGAAGCGACCGTTCAGATAGTCAACGAGGTTCCGCCGCCGGTGCCCCCTCCGCGGGTGATCATCTGGGGGTTGTGTGCTCCATCGACCGGGCGGTCAGGCGGAGGCTGCGGCCGGGCTCGTGCCGGACTGGCTCTTCGACTTCCCGTTCGACGAGTTTCCGGATGAGGATGACCCGTCGCCCGAGCTCGAACTGGACTTCTCGGCCGGCTTGGACGAGCTCGACGAGTCACCCGATGCAGCCGCAGGCGTCGACTTCGACGGTTCGGACTTCGTCGTCGACTCAGAGTCCGCGTGCTTGCCAGCCGCCTTGCGGCTGTCGTTGCGGTAGAAGCCCGAGCCCTTGAACACGACGCCGACCGCCGAGAAAACCTTGCGCACCGGCCCGGCACAGATCGGGCACTCGCTCGCGTTGGAATCGGTGAACGACTGCACCAGTTCGAACCGGTTCGCGCACGACGGTGCGGTGCACGCGTACTGATAGGTCGGCATTTGGGGTGGTCCTCCGAGCGATCCTGCGTTAGCGGGCCAGCTGCGCTGGCACTCATATCTTACGAGTGCTAACAAGCATCGCTGACAGCGGCATTCCCGCCGCTCAGCCGCGCGGTCGATCAGGGCAGCTCGTGCCAGCCTGACGGGGTGACCACCGCGGTCACCGGCACGTCCCACTCGTCGTGCGGAAGCTCGTCGACGAGTTCGCCGTCATAGAGCAACGCGGCCAGCGCAGCTCCGGCCGGCACCCGCTGCAGCGCGCGGTCATACGAGCCGCCGCCACGTCCGAGCCTGGTGCCGTCGCTCGCCACGGCCAGGGCGGGCAGGAGCAGCGCGTCGGCCTGGGCGATCGCGGCCACGCCGAGCGTTGACCCGCTGGCCTGTGCGACCACGTCCCACTCGGCCCAGTCCAGATCCCGGTCCGCCAGCAACACCGGCACCAAGACCCGAACCCCCGCCCGCGTCAACGCGTCGAGCAACTCGGTCGACCCGGGCTCGGTGCGCAGCGGCACGTAGGCAGCCACGCATCCCCACCCCGCTGCAGCGCAGCGCTCGAGGACGGCTGCGCGGACTCGCGCCCGGGCGGCTTGGATGGCTTCGGCCGGGCGGGCTTGCCGTGCCGCTGACAGCTCACGACGGCGGGAATCCTTGGCTGCGCTGTGCACGGGGTCATTGTGGCCCGGATAGTCTCGGTGCATGGCCCATCGCCGTGCCCGCTTGGCCCTCATCCCCGCCGCAGGACGCGGGACGAGGTTCTTGCCGCTGACGAAATCTGTCCCTAAGGAACTCATCCCGATCGTTAGCACTCCGGCGCTGGAATTCGTTGTCGCCGAGGCCAGCAGCAACGGAGTCTGCGACGTTCTCATCGTCATCAGCAAGGGCAAGACCGCGATCGCCGACTACTTTGCCCCGGATCATGAACTCGAGGCGGCGTTGGAGGAGAAGGGCGACACCGCCGGCCTGGCCAGTGTCCGCAGAGCGGCCGAGCTCGTCACCTTGCACTACGCCGAGCAGCTGGAACCGCGCGGGCTCGGCGACGCGGTGGCTCAGGGTGAGCAGTTCGCCGCCGGTGAGCCCTTGGTCGTCCTGCTGCCCGACGACCTGATCGATGACCGCGACGGGCTGCTCGGCACCATGATCGATGTCCAGGCCGAGCGCGGCGGCATCGTGCTGGGGCTCATCGATGTGCCGCGCGCGGAGATCGGCAAGTACGGCTGTGCCGTCCCCGTCGCCGGTGCAGACCCCGAAGCCGAGGTGGTCGCGCTGGCCGATCTGGTCGAGAAGCCCGCTCCGCAGGACGCCCCGAGCACGCTCGCGCTCATCGGCCGCTACGTGCTGCCACCGGAGATCTTCGACGCGCTGCGCCAGACCAAGCCAGGCGCCGGCGGCGAGATTCAGCTGACCGATGCCATGCGGCAACTAATCCGCGATGGCGTCGCGGTGCACGGCGTGGTCTTCGGCGGACGCCGTTACGACACCGGCGACCGGCTGGAATATGTGAAAGCAGTCGTTCAGCTCGCGGGCCGACACCCCCAGATTGGCGACGATTTCACGGCCTGGCTGCGGGACTATGTCCCCGGACTCGCATCACCGACAGAGGAGAACTGATTCGTGGCTGACGACGACCGCCTGCGGACGGTCGACGAGCACCTCGCGACCGTGCTCGACGGCATCGGCTCCATCGACCCGATCGAGCTGACCCTCCTCGACAGTCAAGGCCTGCTGCTGGCCGAGAACGTGGTCACCGACGTGGCGCTGCCCGGCTTCGACAACTCCGCGATGGACGGCTACGCCGTGCGCGCCGACGACGCCCGCGACGCCTCGCCCGAGGACCCGGTCGTGCTCCCGGTCGTGGGCGATGTCGCCGCGGGCGCCAAGTCCCGGTCCGGCATGGGCCCCGGGCTGGCCATGCGGATCATGACCGGCGCGCCGATCCCAGCCGGCGCAGACGCCGTCATCGCCCTGGAAGAGACCGACCGGGGCGTGGCCCGGGTCGCGATCCACCAGGAGGCGCTCAGCGGCCAACACGTACGTCGAGCCGGCGAGGATCTGCAGGCCGGCGCGGCTGCCTTGGGTGCGGGCGCGGCACTCGGGCCGCAACAACTCGCCCTTCTCGCCGCCATCGGCCGCGATCGCGTTGTGGTGCGCCCCAGACCGCGGGTACAGGTGATCTCGACGGGCAGCGAGCTGATCGAGGTCGGCCATCGGGCCGCGTTCGGCGAAGTTACCGACTGCAATTCCTACCTCATCTCCGCTGCGGCCAAGGACGCCGGAGCCGACGCGCGCCGGGTCGGCATCGTGCCGGATGATCACGCGAGGCTGCTCGACGTGCTCGAGACCCAGCTGCTGCGGGCCGACATCTTGATCACCACCGGCGGGGTGAGCATGGGCGCCTTCGACGTTGTGAAGGAGGCGCTGTCCGAGCTCGGCACGGTCGAGTTCAGCCGTGTCGCGATGCAGCCCGGCAAGCCGCAGGGCTTCGGGCATCTGGGTGACCGGGTGCCGATCTTCTGCCTGCCCGGCAACCCGGTGAGCGCGCTCGTCTCCTTCGAGGTGTTCGTCCGGCCGGCGATCCGCAAGCTGCTCGGCAAGCGCAACCTGCACCGGGCCACCGTGCAGGCGGTCGCACTGGAGGGAGCCCACAGCCCCGAGGGCCGGCGCCAGTACCGCCGCGGTGTGCTGCACCGCGAGGCTACCGGCGGCTACAGCGTGTCGCTCGTCGGCGGCGCCGGTTCACACCTGATCGCGTCGATGGCATCGTCGAACTGCCTGGTCGTCATCGACGAGGAGGTGACCGAGGTGGTCGCGGGTTCACGGGTGACCGTGATCCCGTTGCTGCTCTCCAACCGGTGAGCATGCATCCCGGCTGGCCTGCGCAATTGGCGGCCGGAGCGGTGCAACTGCGCTCACCCCGCCTGCGCGACGGGCGGGCCTGGAGCGAGATCCGGCTGCGCAACGAGATGTGGCTCAACAAGTGGGAGCCCTCGTCGCCGCATGGCTGGGCCGAGCGCAATGCGGTGAGCGCCTGGCCGCCCCTGGTCTCCGCGCTGCGAAAGGCGGGCCGGGCCGGGACGATGCTGCCCTTCGTCATCACCTACGGCGGCCGGTTGGCGGGACAGCTCAACGTGTCCAACGTCGTGCACGGCGTGCTGCGCTCGTGCACGGTCGGATATTGGGTGGACGCAGCGGTGGCGGGCCGGGGCATTGTGCCTACCGCCTTGGCACTGAGCATCGATCACTGCTTCGCCGGCGTCGGCCTGCATCGCGTCGAGGTCGACATCCGGCCCGAGAACCCCGCGAGCCTGCGGGTGGTCGAGAAACTCGGCCTGCGCCGCGAGGGTTATTACGAGCGCTTCCTCGACATCGACGGCGCCTGGCGCGATCACATCGCGTTCGCGATCACCGTTGAGGAGTTGCGCGGCGCCACGATGCTGTCGCGGCTACCCGCCTTGCCGCAGTTGAGCTGAGGATTGCCCCGCTCGGCCCAGGATTACTGCGACGCACAGTCGCCGACACGCCGGGCCACGTACCCGATGATCACCCTCCCGCTGGCTAATTTGAACCGCAGGCTTGTTACTGGTGTGACTGGAGGTGCGAAGTGTTGTCCCCGATGATGACCGTCTTCGTCCTCGCTGTCCTGTGGTTGATCGTGGTCGTGCCGATGATCGTGCACCGATTTGACGAGCGCCGCCGCGAGCGGTCGGTCGACGGTTTCGGCCGGGCAATGCTGGCTCTCGGCCAGCGCCACCCCGTCGCCACCCGCGCCGACGCGCAGCGCTCCGAGGTCTTTGTCCCGCGCGAACGCCGCACCGCAGCTCTGGCGAGCGCAGCCCGTCGCCCCGTGCCCGTCGCCCAGGAGGCGCTCATGTACCCCGTCGACCGCTCGGAGATGTCTGCCGCCCGAACTCAGATGATGGCCCGCCGCCGCCGCTCGCTCGGCCTGCTCACCGTCGGCGCTCTGGTGTGCACCCCTACCGCGTTCCTGATGGGCGGTCTGGTCTGGCTGGCCGCTGCGCCTTTCCTGCTCGGACTGGCCGGCTACCTGTACTTCCTGCGCTCCCAGGCACTGCGTGACCGGGAGCGGCGCGAGACCCGCCAGTTGCGCGCCGCCGGACGCAAGGGCGGCGGCTATGACGCCACCTCCGAGCTCGGCCACCACGACGGCCTGCCCGAGTCCGTCGTCCGTATCGACGACGACGACCTCGAACTGCACAACCTCGACACCGTCGACCTCACCGGTCTCTACACCGAGCAATCCAGCCCTGCCGCCGCACAGCGCCGCGCCAGCTGAGGCGCTGCTACCCTGATCGTCGGCCCAAAGGGGTCCATCCCGATTGTTTCGGGGCTGTGGCGCAGTCCGGTAGCGCACCTCGTTCGCATCGAG
>JBDTXT010000117.1:0-7493 GCA_040006035.1 Pseudonocardiales bacterium
CCCTGCTCGACTTCCACCACCACCCGCACCAGCACGCCGGCAACGGCAAGCAGGGCGCGGGCGGTCACCGCAACGGTGCTGAGGGCGGCGACCTGATGCTGCGGGTGCCTAACGGCACTGTCGTCCTCGACGAAAAGGGCGAGGTGCTCGCTGACCTCACCGGCACCGGCACTCAGTTCGTCGCGGCCCAGGGCGGCCGCGGTGGGCTCGGCAACTCAGCGCTGGCCTCACCACGGCGCAAGGCCCCGGGATTCGCCCTGCTGGGTGAGCCGGGCGAGGCGCGCGACCTGATCCTCGAACTCAAGAGCGTCGCCGACGTCGGCCTGGTGGGCTTCCCAAGCGCGGGCAAGTCGTCGCTGATCGCCGCCATGTCGGCCGCCCGTCCCAAGATCGCCGATTACCCGTTCACCACGCTGGTGCCCAACCTCGGTGTGGTCAGCACGGGCGACACCACGTTCACGGTGGCCGATGTGCCCGGCCTGATTCCTGGCGCCGCACAGGGCAAGGGGTTGGGGCTGGATTTCCTGCGCCACATCGAGCGGTGCTCGGTGCTGCTGCACGTCCTGGACTGCGCGACGTTGGATCCCGGGCGCGATCCCATCAGCGATCTGGACGCGCTGGAGGCCGAACTCTCCCAGTACGAGGGAACCTTCGGTGCTCTGCTGTCGCGCCCGCGTCTGGTCGCGCTGAACAAGACCGACATCCCCGAGGGAGCTGAGCTGGCCGAGTTGGTGCGCCCTGAGTTGCAGGCGCGCGGGCTGCGTGTCTTCGACATCTCCGCCGTCAGCCACGCCGGGCTGCGAGGTTTGACCTTCGCACTGGCCGAGGCTGTCGAGGCCGACCGGGCCGCCCGCCCGGACCCGGAAGCCACTCGCATCGTGCTCACCCCCAAGGCCGTCGACGACGTCGGCTTCACCGTGATACCCAACCCGGCCGAGCCCGGCGGCTTCATCGTGCGCGGTGACAAACCCGAGCGCTGGGTCCGCCAGACAAGCTTCGACAATGACGAGGCCGTCGGCTACCTGGCCGATCGGCTGGCCCGATTGGGCGTCGAGGCCGAGCTGGCCAAGCTCGGCGCCGAGCCCGGCGCGGCGGTCACGATCGGCGAGATGACCTTCGACTTTGAACCGACGGGCGGCATGGACGACTCGGCCTACACGCCGACCAGGCGCGGTTCGGACGAGCGACTCGAGAACGTGACCCGCCCGAACCCCACCCAGCGACTCGCGGCCAAGAAAGCCCGGCGGGTACGCGACGATGACGTCGATGCCGACTGGGTCGATCAGCCCGCGGACGCGACCGAGCGGGCATGACCCGCGAGCTCGTCGCCTCGGCGCAGCGCACTGTCGTCAAGGTCGGCTCTGCGTCGCTCACCTCGGCGGGCCAGCTCGACCCCCAGCGGATGGACGCGATCGTCGAGGTACTGGCCGCCCGTCACCTGGCCGGGCGGCAGGTCGTGCTCGTGTCGTCCGGCGCCATCGCTGCCGGTATCGGACCCCTTGGTTTGCGGGCCCGGCCCCGCGACCTGGCCACCCAGCAGGCCGCGGCCAGTGTCGGACAGCTCTTACTGGTCGAGCGCTACGCGGCATCCTTCGCCCGCTACGGCCTGCGGGTCGGCCAGGTCCTGCTCACCGCCGACGACCTGCACCGCCGCGGCCACTACCGCAACGCCGAACGCACCCTCGAGCGTCTGTTGGCGTTGGGCGTCATCCCGATCGTCAACGAGAACGACACGGTGGCCACCCACGAGATCCGCTTCGGCGACAACGACCGGCTCGCGGCCCTCGTCGCCCACCTCGTGCATGCCGACGCGCTGGTACTGCTCACCGACGTCGACGGGCTGTACACAGGAAAGCCCGGGCGCCCCGAATCGCGCTTCATCGCCGAGGTGAGCTCGTTCGCCGAACTCGACGGCGTGCAGATCAGCGGCAAGGGCAGTCACGTCGGCTCGGGCGGCATGGTCACCAAGATCGACGCGGCCGCCCTCGCGACGGGCGAGGGCATCCCGGTGGTGCTGGCCGCGGCCGAGCGGATCGCCGACGCGCTGAACGGCGCTACGGGCACCCTGTTCCACGCCTCCGGCGACCGCTCCACGTCGCGGCTGTTCTGGCTGCGCCACGCCACCACCCCGCGCGGGCGGCTCGTCCTCGACGCCGGCGCGGTAGCGGCGGTAGTCGGACGGCGCACCTCGCTGCTCCCCGCCGGGGTGACCGCCGTCGAGGGCGATTTCGACTCTGGTGATCCGGTCGAGCTCGTCGGCCCGGACGGCGTCGCGGTAGGACGCGGCCTGGTCGGCTACGACGCCGCTGACCTGCCCGCGCTGCTGGGCCGCAAGACCGGTGACCTGCCGGTGGAGTTCCGCCGCGAGATCGTCCACCGCGACGACCTCGTGCTGCTCTGACTCGGCACGCCGGCCACTGTTCCTGCAACTAGGAGGTTGCAGTTCGTCGACAGCTGTGCAACTCTTGAGTTGCACATCATTCATCGGCAAGAGGAGGCCATCATGCAAGACAGCATCGAGCGCAGCATTTCAATCTCGGCACCGATCGACCGGGTCTGGGAACTCGTCACCGAGCCCGGCTGGTGGGCGCCGAGCGACGCCGCCCCAGTCGAAACCGAGCGCACGCCGGGCACGGTCGTGGTGCGCGAGTCGGAGAAGTGGGGCCGCTTCCCCGTCGAGGTCGTCGCGCTGCGACCCAAGTCCTACGCGGCCTTCCGTTGGGCGAGCACGTTCCCGGGCGAGGACCTGGCCCCTGGGCGGACGACCCTGATCGAGTTCACGGTCACGCCGACCGACGACGGCGCCCTCGTTTCGGTGATCGAGAGCGGATTCTCGCAGTTGGACGCGAGCGACGACGTCAAGGCCAACGGATTCGAATCGAACTCCGGCGGCTGGACCGAGGAGCTGGCCTCGCTGCGCACTCGGGCGCAATCCTGATGCGTCGACGCGGATGAGCGTCGAGACCGTCTTCGCGGCGCTCGCCGACCCCACCCGGCGTCAGGTGCTCGAGGCGCTGGCCGCGCAGCCCGCGGCCAGCGCCTCAGCCCTGGCCCGGGACTTGCCGATCAGCCGCCAGATGGTCCTCAAACACCTTGCGGTACTTCAGGAATCTGGCCTGGTCAGCTCGGCTCGTTCCGGCCGCGAAGTGCTGTTCCAGGTACGCAGCGCGCCACTGGCCGAGACCGCCGACTGGCTCTCGTCCCTGGCATCGCTGTGGGACTCCCGTCTGGCAACCCTGAAGGCCCGTGCTGAGCAGCCCGAATGACCGGACAAACTGGGCGCCGCTCCGGCTGCCGCGGCCATAATGACGCTTGGGCCCGGTCTGTTCAGCCGCCGTACTCTGGTCGGATGAGCCAGGCGGTCACCGAGCAGGACGTCCATGCCGTGGCCGGGCGAGCACGAACGGCTGCCGTCGAATTGGCGCCGCTGTGCCGTGCCGAGAAGGACGCCGCTCTGCTGGCCATGGCTGTCGCGCTCGAGGACGCGGCCGAGGCGATCCTCACGGCCAACCAGCGCGACGTAGCTGCCGGTCGCGCAGATGGACTGTCCGAAGGCCTCGTCGACCGGCTCACGCTGAATGCCGAGCGGGTGAGCGCGATGGCGCAAGGACTGCGCGATGTAGCCGCGCTGCCCGACCCGGTGGGTGAGGTCCTACGGGGCTACACCCAGCCCAACGGCCTGGAGATCAGGCAACTGCGGGTGCCGTTCGGCGTCATCGCGATGATCTATGAGGCCCGACCGAACGTCACCGTCGATGCCGCCGGGCTGGCGCTGAAGAGCGGCAACGCGGCCTTGCTGCGCGGGTCGGCCTCGGCCTACGAGTCCAACACCGTCCTGGTCGAGGTGCTCGCGAGCGCCGCCGAGAAGGCTGGCTTGCCCCGGGACGCCGTGCAGATGGTGCCTGGCACCGACCGGGACAGCGTCGGGCACCTGCTGCGGGCGCGGGGGTTGGTCGATCTGATCATCCCGCGCGGTGGCGCCGGGCTGATCAGCTACGTCGTCGAGAACGCGACCGTGCCGGTGATCGAGACCGGTGTCGGCAACGTGCACGTCTACGTCGACGCCAGCGCTGATCTCGAGATGGCCGAGCGGATCGTCGTCAACTCCAAAACCTCGCGGGTCAGCGTCTGCAACTCCGCCGAAACGCTGCTCGTGCACCAGGACATCGCCGGTGAATTCCTGCCGCAAATCACGTCGGCGCTGCAGATCCAGGGCGTCGTGGTGCACGGCGACGACGCATTCGGCGCCCTCGACGGTGTCGAGGCCGCGACCGATGAGGATTGGGCGCGCGAGTACCTCTCGCTGGACATGGCCGCGCGGGTGGTCGCCGACGTGGACGAAGCGATCGCGCACATCCGGCGCTGGTCCTCCGGGCACACCGAGGCGATCGTGACCCGCGACCTCGAGACGGCCCGCCGCTTCGTCGCCCGCGTCGATTCGGCGGCGGTCATGGTGAACGCCTCGACCCGGTTCACCGACGGCAGCGAGTTCGGCTTCGGCGCCGAGATCGGCATTTCCACGCAGAAGATGCACGCCCGCGGCCCGATGGGGCTGGCCGAGCTGACCTCGACGAAATGGGTCGTCACCGGCGACGGGCACATCCGCTGACGGCATCAGCCAATCACAGGGGCGCGGCCGAACCTCGACGTAACTCACACTCAATGGATGGGCGTGGTCAGTCCGGAGTCTGCGACGACGCCCTCTTGGTCTCCTCGGGATGGGCCGTGCGCTCGTCTGACTCCTCGAGGATGATCTCGGCCTGCCGGCGCGGGTCGGCGCTGCCGGCGGCGGCCTCCTCAGGGGTAAGCCGCGAACGGCTCTCGATGCGTTCCTCGTCTGGTGTCTCGGTCACCTCCGGACCGTACCTGCAGGCGCACCGGAGGTCGTCAGGTACTTGCTCCATGGCCCGCTCGATCTGCGTGAGACCCAGGCTCGTCTTGCGGCGGCGGCCGAGGAGCTCTACCAATCCGAACCGGCCTATCCGGCCGAGGTGCTGATCGGGTACGCGCTCAACCCGCGCTTTCAGGGAAACGGCTACGCCACCGAGGCTGTCGGTTGCTTGATCAGCTGGCTATTCCGGCGGGGGGCGGCAGTTGTCTATGCCAACACCTACGCCGACAACGTCTCGTCCACCCGGTTGCTAGGGCACCTCGACTTCGTCGTGTACGAGTCGTTCTCGGCCGAGCAGGACGAGTCCGGCCGGGGCCTGGCGTCCTATGGCCTCAAGCTCGACCGAGCGCGTCACGTGCCCGGCTGCCCCGGCTACGGTTAGGAGGGCCGTGCGCTGATCATTAGGGTGGTGCAGTGCATCGCATCGAAGCGTCGCTGCTGATTCCAGGCCGAGGTGAGCCGATCCCCGACGGCATCGTGCTCCTCGACGGTCCCACCATTGCGTTCGCGGGCGCCGCGGCCGACGCACCGCAGAGCGCCGGTGCGCAGGTCACCCGCGCGGCCGTCGTGATGCCGGGGATGTGGGACTGCCATGGTCACCTCTTCGGCGTACGGAGCATGGACTTCACCGTCGTCGCAACCGAGCCGCTGGCCCTGCGCGGCGCCCGCTGTGTGCCGGACCTGCGGGCCGCGCTCGACGCCGGCGTGACGTCGGTGCGCGAAGTCGGCGGGATCGGTGTCTACCTGGCTCGCGCCGTCAACGAGGGCACGGTTGTCGGTCCGACGATCTACGGCGCCGGCGCCGTCCTGTCCACGACGGGCGGCCACGGGGATCTGCACTCCATCCCGTTACGGTGGATGGCCGATCTCAGTTCCCACGGCGCCGAACTCCGGCTGGCGGACGGCCCGGCCGAGTGTGCCAAGGCGGTCCGCGAGCAGCTGCGCCGCGGGGCCCGGGTGATCAAGATCTGTGCCTCGGGCGGCGTGCTGTCCGAAGTCGACCATCCGATCCACCAGCAGTTCACGGTGGCCGAGCTGCAGGCCATCGTCGAGGTGGCCGGGATGGCTGAACGTGCCGTGGCCGCGCACTGCCACGGCAAGCCCGGGATGATGGCCGCGCTGGAGGCGGGCGTGCACACGATCGAGCACGGCACCTATCTCGACGATGAGGTGTGTGCGGCCATGAAAGAGACCGGCGCGATCCTCGTGCCCACCCGCACGATCATCGAGGAGTTGCTGGCCAGCGATGCGGCGCCGGCGTGGGCCATGGCCAAACTGCACGCGATGGCCGATACCCACGCGAAGTCGATGGCCATGGCGCACGAGCACGGAGTGACGATTGCGTCGGGGACGGATATCGCACTCAGCGGCCGGGAGCTGCCCAACTCGTGGGGGCGCAACGGCCGCGAGCTGCCGCTCCTCGTCCGGGCCGGTCTGACGCCGCTGCAGGCCATCGAGGCGGCCACCGCCACCGGACCGCTGACGCTGGGCCCGCAGGCACCGCTGTCGGGGCAACTCGTCGCCAGGTATGCAGCCGACGTGATCACCCTCGACGCCGACCCGTTGGCTGACATCGCGGTGCTGGCCGACCCGGATCACGTGGTCGGGGTCTGGAAGTCCGGTCAGATCGTGAAGACCGCGGCGGCCTAGCCCTCAGGCGTTGCGCGAGTCGAACGCGGTGCGGGCGCTCTCGATCTCGTCCATGTTGGTGTAGGCCCAGAGCCGGACCGCGACGATGGTCTCGGACAGACTCGCGCCGAGCGGCGTGAGCGTGTAGTCGACCCGCACCGGGACGCTGGCATAGATCTCGCGCCGCACCAGGCCGTCGCGTTCGAGCAGCCGCAGTGTCTGGGTGAGCATCTTCTGGCTGATGCCGTCGACGGCGCGGCGCAACTGCTGGAAGCGCAGGGTGCCGCCTTCGAGGGCGCACAGCACGAGCAGACTCCAGCGATCGCCGATCCGGTTGATGACCTGGCGGGTGGGGCAGGCCGCGGCGAGGACGTCGAACCGGCCGTCGAGCGAGGCGCTGTACGTGGTCGTCACTTTCGGTCCTTTCGGTCACTACTGGGTGCCTACCGCACTCTAGACTGCCTACTTACGAAAAGAGACTGAGCGTTCGAGACTGGTCTGACCACCCGTTCACACCCGTCCCGGAGGTAACGATGAAAGCGATGTTCCCGGACCGCCAGCACTCGGTAGCCCTAGGTGACGCGAGCGAACCGACGCCCGCAGTCGACGAGGCCGTGCTGGCAGTCGAGGCCTATTCGGTCAACCGGGGCGAGACCTTGCTACTGGAGGCACCACGCGATGGGTGGCGCCCGGGAAAGGACGTCGCCGGAACGGTGACGGCGGCGGCAGCCGACGGCAGTGGCCCACCGCTCGGTGCTCGCGTGGTCGCTCACGTCCCGGACTCCGGCTGGGCCGAGCGGGTCGCCGCGGCCACGTCCACCCTTGCGGTCCTGCCCGACGAGGTCACCACCGAGACCGCAGCGGCCCTGCCGCTGGCCGGCCTGACGGCGCTGCGACTGCTCCGCAAGGCGGCCCCGCTGGTCGGTCGGCGGCTGTTGATCACCGGTGCGAGCGGCGGGGTCGGGCACTATGT
>JBDTXT010000118.1:0-7471 GCA_040006035.1 Pseudonocardiales bacterium
CTGCTCGTCGTAGTCGAAGTGCGAGACGGTGAACTAGCGGCGGCTGCTCACCCCGTGGTACTGCAGATCTTGGACCCAAGGCTCGGCCGTGACGAGATAAGGCGACGTCGTGGCTTGCATCACTCGGCCGCCTCGGCTGGCGGACACCGACACCGTGCCGTAAGTGAGCGGAACGACATGGGTGCTCATGCCGGACGGAGCGGTCCAGGTGAAGGTTGTTGCACCGACCCGCGCCGTGACTGTGCTGGAGTCCACCAGGAAGGACGTCACCTCGACCTCGTTAACGGCAGGGGAACTGCCGCTGCGTAACACCATGAGGGAGGTCTGGGGATAGGTCGGCTGAGCGTCGTACATTTGCGTCCGGTGGGTGACGTATACCGCATCGCGCACCACGGCCGGGTACGCACCAGACTTGAACCGGTTAACGTAGTAGGACGACACGTCGAGGAATGTCCAGCCATGCTGGACCGACGGCGCGAAGGACGTGCCCTCGGAGTAGTCGTTCCATGTCGTCAGTTGGACCCAGTCAGCGTCGGTATTCAGTGCCGCGTCCCAGCTGGCCCGCAGCGTGGCGAGGTTCTTGGCCTCGTCGTAGATGTTTTGGTTGGGTCGCTCGTCTTGGACTCGAACCGGCTGCATCCACTTCATGCCCTGGCTGTGCGCCGTGTCGCCGTTGCTCGCAGACACCGAGGACGGACTGCCGCCGCCCCAGACCGAGTAGCCGTAGCTAATCGCGCGGTAGTCGGCAGCGCGTCCGAAGTCGACGAATGTGGGAACGAAGGCGACGCTGATGCCGTACTTCGACTTGAGCAGGTTGAACGTCGTCGTCCACCAGTCGGCGCTACGCGCTTCGGCCTTGAAGGGAGATACGACCAACCGACCGTCTGACAATTTGTAGGCTGAGGATTTCGCGGCCAGGGTAGCCAACATTGATGCCAACGTGGCGCTGTCCACGGACTGCATCGAGTACATGTCCGGCATCGGCATGATCCTGAATGACGAATCGACGTTGGCAGCGGCGTCCATCATTCGCAGGTCCCGATCCCAATGCCGACCGCCGGTCGACAGTAGATCCAAGGTGAAGCCGTCAATCCCGGCCGACACCGCCTCCCTCACCTCGGTCTCGGCGTCGGTGAGCTGCCAATCGCCACCCAATGGCGCTCGAAGCAGAGGTCGGTCACGAAGCAACCCGCCGGAATCGGCGTTGCGTCCACCTTCACCAGCCGGATCGAGGTACTCGGTGGCGTAGTAGTCGCTGACACCCGGCTCGTTGTCGAGAGAAATCGGATATGGCGTGAAGTAGTGCGCGAACACCATCTTGGCCGAACGATCGGTGTTGGGCATGTCGAAGGGCAGTACCCCACCCGTATCCGGTGGCTGGCTCGCGCTGGTGGTCGGTGTCGTGGTGGCCGGTGTCGTGGTGGCCGGTGTCGTGGTGGTCGGTGTCGTCGTTCCCGACGACGGTGACGGGCTGCTAGGCGTACTTTCGGCCACCGTGGTTATCGGCTTGCTACTACTCGATGTACTGGGTGCTGTTGTGGTCGATGGGGTGCTCGGCCTGGTCGACGGCGACGCGGTAGAGCTAGTGGAGTCGTCGAACCGAAAGCTCAGGACCAACTGTGGGGGATGCGCGCCCTCCCGGGTGTCGAACATGTAGGACGAGTCCGGCACGCTGTAACGAATCTCGAACGAGGTTCGGGAGGTCAGATTGATTGCGCTCAGAGTGGTTAGCGGAACGGACACCGCCTGCCCAGCCGGCGAGCTGATCGAGTCGTTGAGTACGTCGGCTTGATACGGAGGGCGTTGGCTAGCGGTCAGCGTGGCCTCGTCCCAGGCCGACGAAGCGGGGTGGATCAGCAGGCCAGGCTCGATTGCGCGGTTGGAGCGCGTGAAGAGGACGACGGCGGCGCTAGTTAGGTGACCGCCCGGCGGGGTGACGCCGGTAGTCTCGAACTTCACGAAGGCTTGGTTGACCGTCGTCGTGCCGAAGGCATATGTCTTGCCGCCCTGAGGCGTAGTTGGCTGCTGCGCGTTGCCATAAGTGTCGGCGACGGAGGAAAGCGTCACGGTAGTCTGCGTGTCCGCGGCGCCGGCCGCGTGCTCCGCTAGGCCGAGGACCGTCAGCGGCAACGCAACAATCACAATTGCAACCGCCGCCAAGCTGCGTCGCTGGCGGGTCATGCCGGGAAAAGCCTTATTCGCTCGGGTCGCCCGGTGCGCGCCACCGTGCCTGATGTTGGACAATCGGTCCTCCATGGGTCGGGACCGGTCCACTGCGCGAAATCCTCATACTCCGCTGGACCGGTTCAACAGCACCGACGCTGAGACGGCACCACGCCCTGGTCCTGATGGACCCGGACGTCAAACTCCCCCCACGGGTAATACGAGAGCGTCCAACGTGCGAGATCTTTGGGGTTGGACACAACTCTGTAACAAGAGTTTAGAGGATCGCTCAGGCACCGGCAAATCGACGGTGACACCAGCGAGCCATCGGACGGCGGTGGCTCGCGAACCGCCCGTGCGTCTTGACCGCCGGCCTGAGGACCGAAGCGATTTGCGCAGCGAGGATTCGCCAACGCTCCGTGGACCGTCTATGGTGCGGAGTACGTCTTGGGTAGTCGGGCGTGCTACGCGATGTGCCATGGGGGGACACGCGCGATCATCCGGGGGAGTTTCACATGCAATTCACCGTCTTGGGTCGACGCTGCGCATTTGCAGCGACGTCTGCCGTTGCGGCATCGATGATCGTGGCGATCTCATCGCCCGTATCGGCCGCGCCAACTCTCACGACAGTCGGCGGCGTGGCCGGAACCAGCTATCAGACGAACGGAGTCGCCTGGTCGGTCGCGTACGCAAATGGGGTCGTTTACGTCGGCGGAACCTTCACCAAGGTGCGTCCGTCCGGCTCGGCGGCTGGGGCGAATGAGTCGGCCCGCACCAACCTGGCAGCGTTCGATGCCTCCACCGGCTCGCTCCTGCCCTGCGCGCCCGCCATCACCATCGGCAGCGGTACTGCCACCGTCCGGGCCCTGACACCTTCTGCCGACGGCAAGACCCTGTACGTCGGCGGGAATTTCAGCTCGATCGGCGGGACAGCCCGCTCGAGCCTCGCGGCGCTGGACACGGCTAGCTGCACCGTGGTCGCAACCTTCAAGCCTGCGGTCGCCGCAACGGTGCGCGCCATCGCGCTAAACGCAGGAACCGATGTCTACTTTGCCGGAGACTTCAAAAGCGTCAGCGGACAGACTCGCAACTTGGCCGCCGCAGTGACGCCGGCCGGTGCGTTAACCGCCTGGAACCCGAACCTGGTAGCGCCGGCTGGCGGCACGATTTACACCTCCATGCGTGCGCTCACCGTGCTGGGGGACAACAGTGGAGTCGTCCTCGGTGGTGACTTCGACTACGTGAATGGCACCTACGTCCACCGGCTAGCCGTTGTGGACCCAGCCACCGGCGCATTGACCAAGAATTTTGGCGACTTCGTCGACAACACCTCGTCGGTCAAGGCGCTCACCCACGACGCCGACAACTTCTACCTGGGCGCCGAGGGAACCGGCGGAGGCGTTTTCGATGGGCGCGCGGCGTTCAGAAACGACGGCACGCTGGTCTGGCGGGACAACTGCCTCGGTGCGACGCAGGCGCTCTACGCGGCAGGTTCAGTCCTCTACAGCGGATCGCACGCGCACGATTGCTCCAACACTCCCGGCGGATATTCAGACGGTGCGCGTCATCATTTGCTCGCCCAGTCGATTCAGGACTCGACACTGCAGCCGTGGTTCCCGAACACCAACGATGGTATCGGTGAGCAGATCGGCCCGCGTGGGTTGACGATGAGCCCGGACGGCGCCCTCTGGGTGGTCGGCGAGTTCACCACAGTCAACGGGGTCGCCCAGCAGGGGATCACCCGGTTCGGTCCGAAGCCGGTCAATTCGGTTCCGAGTGCACCCGTGCCTACGCTCGCCTCATACAACCCGGGCAAGATCTCGGTTCGCTGGAAGACGGTGGCCGACAATGACACCGGAACACTGACCTACCGTCTCTACCGCGACAACGTACTAATCAACACCCAGTCGGCGGACTCGCGATTTTTTGACCGTCCTCAGTTGTCCTTCGTGGACACGGTGACCGACAGCAAGTCCCACGTCTACCGACTCGACGTCAGCGATGGAACCTTCACAAGTCCGATCGGCGGCACGGCCGGCCTCGTCGCAACCACGGCAACGTCGACGTACTACAACGCCATCCAGGCCGATTCACCGAAGTATTATTGGCGCCTGGATGACGGCTCGCAGTTCGCGGCGGACTCCGCCGGCACCAACCCTGGGATCCTTCCGAGCGGGATGAGCTATAAGGTTCCCGGAGCACCGCAGACCGGTGGCACTGCAGCCGCCTTCGCCGGCACGGATTCGCTGCAGGCCAACAACGTCGAGATTGGTCCGTCGAACTACACGTCGGAGCTGTGGTTCAAGACGACGACGACGAGCGGTGGCGAGCTGGTCGGGTTTGGCAACAACTCGCGTACCAACGCCGGAAGCGGAAACAGTAATAACTACGACCGTCACATCTACATGCTCAACTCGGGCCAGCTGACCTTAGGCGAGTACGCGGGTTACACCTCCACCGTGACGTCGGCCAAGGCCTACAACGACGGCAACTGGCACCACGTAGCAGGAACGCTCGGTGCGACCGGACAGCGGCTGTACGTCGACGGCAAGCTGGTCGGGTCGAACACGAACACTGCAGCGCAGAGCTACAGCGGCGAATGGCGCATCGCCGGCGGGAACCTCAACGGATGGCCGAACCAGCCGAGCACGAACAACTTCACCGGCACGGTCGACGACGTGGCCATCTACTCGACGGCGCTACCGGCCGCGAAGATTTACGAGCACTACTTCGGACAGCCGGAGCCGACGCCTACCACGTACGACCAAGCGGTCCAAGCCGACGCCCCGGTGGCTTACTGGCGCTTCGGCGAGGCGGCTGGACCCACGGCCGACGACGCAACCGGCCAGGGCAACACCGCCACCTACGGAAGCGGGGTCACCCTCGGCCAGGCCGGGGCGGTGCCCGGAAGCACTGACACCGCGGCCACCCTTAATGGAGGAAGTGCGACCGCAGCGACGTGGTCAGCCGCCAACCCGCAAAGTTTCTCCACCGAGTTGTGGTTCAAGACGGGCACGCTCACCGGCGGTGAGTTGCTGAGCTTCGGTAACGATCAAAACGGGGCCAGCAGCAACTACGACCGCAACCTCTACCTGTCGGACAACGGCCGGTTGACGTTCGGTCTGTACAACGGCGGGTTCCACTTGATCCAAACCGTGGCCGCCTACAACAACAACACCTGGCACCACGTAGTGGCGACCGTCGGAACCGACGGCATGGTGCTGTACGTGGACGGCGCAGTGGTCGGCACAAACGCCCAGACCAGTGCGCAGGGGTACGACGGCTACTGGAAGGTAGGCGGCGACAACCTCAACAGCTGGCCGGACCAGCCCACTACCACGCAGGTCACGGGCAGCATTGACGAGGTGGCTATCTATGGGTCGGCGTTGACCGCAGCGGACGTCACGAAGCACTACTCGTTCGCGCACTGATCGACTCGTTGGGACAAGCGGCGGCGCTGGCGGAACGTCTCGCCGGCGCCGCCGTTGTCCGTGCCCGCGGGTGCCGGTCACATGGGCGCAGCTCGCGCATTCAGTGGCCGCGAATGACCGGGATGATCCCTTTCCATGCTCCAGCAGTCGTGATGACAGGTATCTTCTTGCCAGGTCGAACGGTCTGAAGCCCGGCACAATTGTCATCGCCACGCGTCCGGGCCCGACCCGACCCGACCGCGGCGCGACCCGAGACGGAACCAGAAATGCGAACTGTCCCCCCGTTGCATGAACATGCTTTTGCGCCACCTAGCTCCGCCAACTCGGCGCGGCGGTCCGATGCACCCTCTAGCGTGCGAGGCCTGAGTGCACTGGCGTGGTTTGTGGTCCTGGGCGGTATTGCACCACTGATTGTCATCGCGAGCGCTCCGCTCGAGCCGACGCTGCTGATCTGCGGCGCGGTAGTCGCGCATTGTGCCGCGGCCCTCGCCGCCGTGCTCACCAGTCGACGGATCCAGCCCATGCAGTTCGGGTTCTGGGCATTTGCCTATCTCTTCCTAGGCCTGGCCCCGCTGGCCCAGGTCAGCCGGGCCACGTACCCCACCGGTACCGACTTCCTTCCCGACATCTCCGTCGTCGCGATTGCCATCGTCGAACTGGGCCTCTTGGCTTTCAGCTTCGGGATGTGGTTGGCCGGTAATCGGCCACCGCCCGTCCACTCAAGGCTGGAATCACTGTTCACTGCGCGTGCTTTGTCCCAGACCGGTGTGGTGGTCGCCATAGTTGTTTCGGTGCTGCTTTTCGTCGTCCTGCTGCCCCACTTCGGTGGGCTGGGGACGTTTTTCGCCAGCCGGCAGGCGTCAAACCAGGCTGTCGCTGCCTATCAGTCCTCGTCGGAGAATTCGACGGCGACTGGTGCCTTGATCAATTGGGGACTGAGCATCCCGCCCCTGTGGGCACTGCTCGGTCTACTCGCGCTACGGCCCGGTTTGTCGAGCGGGTCGTCCGACGCCGTCGGGCCGACGCGGCGCATGCGCCGCCTCGGTCGCCTGTTCGCCCTGGTGCGACACCTACCGATATGGTTCTGGACCGGGATCGTCGTCGCGGTGACGCTCAATGTGATCGTCAACAACCCGATCAGCCAACCACGATTCTGGGCCGGCACCGTGCTGCTGTCGCTGATTTTTCGAGCCCGGCGCCTACGCCGGCCGACAGTCTTTCGGTTTGCTGCCGCGTCCATCCTGTTTCTGCTCCTCGTCGTCTTTCCGTACTCGGACTACTTCCGGTACCAGAAGACCGAGTCAGTGGCGGTCACGTCGCTGTCGCAGCAACTCGTCGACAACAACGATTACGACGCGTTCGTCCAGATCGAGGCAGGTGTCGACTACATCAATCGATTCGGCTTCTCGCCCAAGGCGGGGCTTGGTCCCGTCTTCTTTTGGGTGCCTCGTAGCGTCTGGCACGGCAAGCCGTCCGAAACCGGCGGTGTACTGAGCCGTGACAACGGCTATACGCTGACCAACCGGTCCGCCCCCATGTGGATTGAGGCCTACTTGTGGGGCGGTGTCGGGGTGGTGGTTGTGTGGTTTGCGCTGATCGGCTATCTCGAACGGCGGCTGGACGACATTTATGACGCCGCGCGCGACCGCGATGGTTTGCTCATCCACTCCGTCGTCCCAGTGTTCGCGTTCTTCCAGCTCATCGTGCTGCGCGGCAGCCTGTTGCAGGCCACGGGTCCTTTCGTCATGTTGCTTGTCATTCCGTTGCTGATGTCGCGACGCGTAGCAATCGTCGATGCCGCCGCGCGGGCGAGGAAGCACCGGTGAGCGCCTCGGCCCAGATCACGACCCGGTTCGTGCGGTTTCCGCCTGGGCGGC
>JBDTXT010000119.1:0-7460 GCA_040006035.1 Pseudonocardiales bacterium
GGTTGAGCATCCGGGCCTCTTCTTGGGCCAGGACGACAACTCGCCGCGCGCGGTCAGTGAACCTCTCGAACATTGGATAGCTCCTTCCGCGCCTTTTCCCGCTGCCTTCGACTCTAGTCCGGAGATCGACGGCCCGCAGACACGCACGCGGGTCAGCCCTCCCCAGCCGCACCGCCCGGCGCAAAGCGGCGGCGCATATCTGGTCAACGGAGAGGCGGCCGCCATGATGCCCACCCGCTGTCCGCTCACAGCGAACGAAAGAGCCTAGGGCGCCGCGTTAGGCCTCGACGGCGCCGTGTTCGTTGTCCTCCGCATCACGGTCATCGGCTTCGTCGTCTGCGACGAGCGCCAACTGGCCCGATGCGATCGATGCGATCGCTCCGACGAGCACGGCCAGCAGGATGCTGGCACCCGGCAGGGTGCCGAAGAACAACCACGGGACCAGCCCGGGCCCGGCCTGACGGGTCTGGGTGACCGCTTCCTGCAGTCGCGCCAGGTCGGGGTAGGACACCAGCCGCTGGGCGAGCAACGCGGCCACCGCGGCGATCATTACCGAGCCGACGGTGGCGATGAATCGAGCGCCGACCTCCCGGGTCCGGGCAGACACTCGTACCAGCAGGTACGTCACGAACAGCCAGCCCAGGGCGTGCACGATGTAACCGGCCCAGATCCAGTTGTAGCCCTCGAGTACCGGCGTGAACGTCCATTGGAAGGCGCCGATGCCGGGGGCGAGGCCGCGCCGGATCGGGCTGGCGCTCGCCTCCCAGGGCACGACGACGTGGTTGAGCATCCACTCGTTGCAGAAGATCAAGAGGAACAGAAACTCGACGACGACCGCGCCCATGGCAGGCTGGCGGTGGAAGTAGTTCCTGGCGCGCGAGGCGGGCGAGGCGCCGTAGGGGCTCGCGTCCTCGTCAGGTTCTGTCATGCCCTGCCTCACGTTTGGCCCACCGAAATCTTGCTGGAAGCATGCTCTGTCACTTGGCCGGCGTCGGCCCGTGGGTACCGTCGCGCCGCAGGTCAACCACCCGAGCCGCTACCTTTCCTCGATGCCCGACATAGACCTCGGCCCGGTAGCGGGCGGTTCGACCAACCTCACCGGCTACCTGAGCACACCAGACACCGGCGGGCCTTGGCCCGGTGTAGTCGTCCTGCACGAGTCTTTCGGACTCGACGTCGTCATGCGGCGCCACACCGACCATCTCGCCACCATGGGCTACCTCGCCATCGCGCCGAACCTTTTCAGCGACGGCGGGCCCCGCCGCTGCCTGGTGCGCACCTTTCGCGCACTGGCCTCCGGCAAGGGCAGAGCATTCGCCGACATCGAAGCGTCGAGGAGATGGCTGCTCGCCCACAGCGACTGCACCGGAAAAGTAGGAGTGATCGGCTTCTGCCTGGGCGGCGGCTTCGCCCTGCTCACGGCAACCCGCGGCTTCGACGTGGCCAGCGACAACTACGGCATCCTCCCGCGCAAGGCCGAGCAGGTGTTGGCCGGCGCCTGCCCGATCGTGGCCAGCTACCCCAAGCATGACCCGATAACGATCGGGATGGCCGCCAAACTCGAACGGACGCTGAGCACGCTGGGCGTCGAACACGACGTGAAGACCTATCCGAAGGCCGGGCACTCGTTTCTCAACGACGCGCCAAACGGTCCTGCACCGCTGCGGCCGGTGTTGAAGGTTGTCAACATCGGCCCCGAACCGACTGCGGCTGCTGATGCCTGGCGGCGCATCGAGTCGTTCTTCGCCAACCACTTGGCGTCCTGACCGAGACGCCACAACGCCCCGCCAGCAGCTGAGCGGCGGGGCGTTGCGGTGTGGATTTCAGTGCTTAGAGTTGTACGCCTCCAGGACGGTGGCCGGAATGCGGCCCTTCTCGCCGACCTTGTGACCGTTCTTGCGGGCCCATTCGCGAATGGCCTGGGTCTGCTCGCGGTCACTACGCGTGGGGCGACCAGTACGCCGCCCGCCGGATGAATACGCCCGCCCACCGCGCGTCGCGCGCCGAGCATTGGCGACGTAGTCGGCAAGTGCGTCACGCAGCTTGGACGCGTTCTTCGCCGACAGGTCGATTTCGTACTGCGCGCCGTCGATTCCGAACGCCACGGTTTCGGCTGCAACGCCTTGGTCTAGATCATCGATCAACTGAACGATGTGTTTCTGAGCCATCAGTTTGGATCCCTTCCCCCGAAATTGTTTGAACCGGCACGGCCGACCATAGCCTATTCTATTGCGGCATGGCTAACGCTCGCGGATGACAGGCTTTCTTGGCCTATTCACACCGGCTTGAGTAGCGGGAACAGAATGGTCTCGCGAATACCACGGCCGGTGAGCAACATGACGAGTCGGTCCACCCCGAGGCCCATTCCTCCGGTCGGCGGCATCCCATATTCCAGAGCGCGCAGGAAATCCTCGTCGAGTTGCATCGCCTCTGGGTCGCCCTTCGCCGCCGCCAGCGACTGCTCGACCAGTCGCCGGCGTTGCTCGACGGGGTCGACCAGTTCGCTGTAGGCGACGCCGATCTCGGTGCCGGCCACGATCAGGTCCCACGCCTCGGCCAGGCGGGGATCATCACGGTGCGGGCGCGCCAATGGACGGACCTCGACCGGATAGTCCCTGACGAAGGTCGGCTGCATAAGTGAATGCTCGACGAGCTTCTCGAACAGCTGTAGCACGATCTCACCCGCCGACCAGTCTGGCTTGAGCCCGACACCGAGTCGCTCGGCATGCCGCTGCAATTGCTCGACGGTGGTGTCGGGCGTCACCGGCTCACCGACGGCCTCCGATGCGGCGTCATGCAGAGTTACCTGGCGCCACGCGCCGGAAAGCTCGATCTCAGTCCCGTCAGGCGCGACAGGTGCCCTCACGCCGGCGGCCGTGGCCGCGTCGAGAACCAGGGTTCGGGTGAGCTCGGCCATCGTGTCGTAGTCGCCGAAGGCTGCGTACGCCTCGAGCATCGTGAACTCCGGGGAGTGAGTGGAATCGACGCCCTCATTGCGGAATGTCCGCCCGATTTCGTAGACCTTGTCGATGCCCCCGACGATGCACCGCTTCAGATAGAGCTCGGTGGCGATTCGCAGCGACATATCGAGGTCGAATGCGTTCAGGTGTGTGTGGAACGGTCGCGCAGTCGCGCCGCCGTGCACCAGCTGCAGAATTGGCGTTTCCACCTCAAGATATCCGTGCTCGTGCAAGGTCTCACGCAACGCCCTGGTGACCGCTGCTCGGGTGTGCACCATCTCGCGCGCCTCCGGTCGCACGATGAGATCGACGTAACGCAGGCGTACCCGCGTCTCCTCGGAAAGCGGTTTGTGTGCCACCGGCAGCGGCCGAAGTGCTTTCGCCGTGATTCGCCAAGCGTCGGCAGAGACCGACAATTCTCCGCGGCGGGAGGAGATGACTTCACCTTGAACGAACACCAAGTCGCCGAGGTCGACGTCGGACTTCCAAGCGGCCAGTGAATCAGCGCCGAGGCGATCAAGGGACAGCATGATCTGCAACTCCGCGCCACCCTCGCGCAACATGGCGAAGCAGAGCTTGCCGCCGTTGCGCACGAAGATGACCCGGCCGGTGACCCCCGCCAACTGGCCGGTCGCGCTGTCGGCGGCCAACTCCGGGTACACCGCGCGGATCTCGGTCAGCGAATGCGTCCGATCCACGCCGACCGGGAACGGCGCGGCCGCGGGGTCACTCATCAACCGGTCGTACTTGGCGCGACGGATGCGCAGTTGCTCAGGCAGATCGTCGTCAGGGGGCTCGGTCGGCACCGAGCCAGCCTATCCAGGCACGGCTAGCGACATGATTTCTGACGAATGTCACCGGGCAACACTGATCGAGGCACACTGTGGGCAAGTCGGCTGGTTCGGCAGAGTTCGTCCTATGACGACGTACCTTGCCGGCCCGACGACCGGTATTCAGCTCTCCGGTCTCACCAAGTCCTTCCGTACCCCCGACGGGCCGGTGCACGCCGTCCGCGGGATCGACATATCAATCGCCTCAGGCGAGACGGTGGCCCTGCTCGGCCCGAACGGCGCCGGCAAGACTACCACGATCGACATGATGCTGGGTCTGCTGCCGCCTGACGCCGGCACGGTGTCGGTGTTCGGTATGCCGCCGGCCGAGGCGATCATGGCCGGCGCGATCGGCGGCATGCTGCAGACCGGTGGCGTGATCCAGTACCTGACCGTGCGGGAACTGATCGTGATGATCGCGAGCCTCTATCCCAAGCCGCTCGGCGTGGACGAGGTCATCGAACTCACCGGCATCGGCGACATCGCCAATCGCAAGACCACCAAGCTGTCGGGTGGGCAGACACAGCGGTTGCGCTTCGCGATCGCGCTCGTCAGCAACCCTGACCTGCTCGTCCTGGACGAGCCCACCGTCGCACTCGACGTCGAGGCGCGCCGCGAGTTCTGGTCGACCATGCGAGCGTTCGTAGCCCGCGGGAAAACGGTCGTGTTCGCAACGCACTACCTCGAAGAGGCTGATGCGTACGCCGACCGGATCATCCTGATGGCCAATGGCCAGATCGTCGCCGACGGACCGGCCACCGAGATCAAGGCGGCCGTGGGTACGCGCACCATTCGCGCGACCCTGCCGCACGCTGACCTCGCTGCGATCGCGGCGCTGCCCGGCGTAACCCACGTCGATACCCGCGGCGAGTCCGTCGTCATCAACTGCTCGAACTCCGACACAGCATTGCGGGCGCTACTGGCCGCCTTCTCCGAGGCCCACGACATTGAGGTAACGGGCGCAGGGCTCGAAGAGGCGTTCATGCAATTGACCGCTGACAGGACCAGCGAGGAGATCACTCGATGAACACGCTGACCTACACTCGCTTGGAAATGCTGCGCATCGTGCGCAACCGGCAAGCTCTGATCTTCTCCGTCGGGTTCCCGATCATCATGTACTTTCTGCTCGCCGGCCCGAACAAGAACAGCAAGGACTTCCTGAAGGCCGCGGGGGTAGCCGCGCCGCAGTACTACATGGTCGGGTTGCTGTCGTTCGGGGCAATGGTGGCGGTGCTGTCCGGTGGGGCCCGGATCGCAGCCGAGCGCACGATCGGCTGGAACCGGCAATTGCGGCTGACACCGCTCACGGCTCGGGCCTACCTGCGAACGAAGATCCTCACGGGTTATCTGATGGTGCTGTGCACCGTGGTGCTGCTGTACGCCGCAGGCATCACGCTGGGTGTTCGACTGCCGTTCGACGCATGGGTGCGCATGACCGGCCTGGTGCTCGTGGCGCTTATTCCCTTTGCAGCGCTGGGTATCGCGCTCGGTCATCTGCTCAACGACGACTCGGTTGGCGCGGCGATGGGCGGCGGTGTCTCGCTGTTCGCGTTCCTCGGCGGCACCTGGTTCCCGATCACCGGAGGTGGTCTGTTCGCCAACTTCTGCCAGCTGCTGCCGTCCTACTGGCTGGTGCAGGCGGGCCACGTGGGGCTCGGGGCGAGTAATCCGTGGGGCGCCAAGGGGTGGCTGGTCATCGCCATCTGGACGCTGGCCTGCGCCGCGTTCGCGAAGTGGGCATACCAGCGCGACACGAAGCGTGTCTGAACGCCATAGGCTCGGAGTCGTCATGAGTAGCCAACCGCCGGCCGACCCGCCCGCTGCCAGCCCTCCGCATGTCGCGATGAGTCGGCAAATGTTCTCGGGCGGCTGGCAGCGTTGGGTGTTCCCGGGCGTCTGGCTCGTTTACCTGCTGCAGACCGCATCGGGGGTGCACAAGCACTCGTCCGGAGCGGGCGCCGTCGCGGGCTACCTGATCATCGCGGTGTTCGCCGCGTGTTACCTCATTGCGGTCGCCACCCGGTGGACCAGCAACCAGCGCAAATTCTGGGTGATCTACGCGATCACCATCGTGCTCACGTTCCTGGAGATGATCTTCGCCCGCGAGGACGCCTTCGTGTTCTTCGTCTACATCGCCGTGCTGACGGTGGCCGTCATCCAACGCTACGTGCTCTATATCGTGGGCGCATTGGCGCTCGTGGCCACGGTCACACCGCGCCTGGTTACTTCGTGGCACGCTGACGTCAGCGTCGAAAACGGACTGACTGTGATCCTGGTGTCTTTGGCCATGTACGGGTTCTTCCGCATCATCGCGTCCAATGTCGCACTGGACGAGGCGCGGGCCGAGGTGGCCCGGCTGGCCGCCGAGAACGAGCGCTCGCGCATCGCCCGCGACCTGCACGATCTGCTCGGCCACTCGCTCACCACGATCACGGTCAAGGCCGGCCTCGCCCGGCGACTGGCCGAGCGCGGCGAGGCCGAACGCGCGTCGGGGGAGATCACCGAAGTCGAGCAACTCGCCCGGCGCACGCTCGGCGAGGTGCGCTCGGCCGTCAGCGGTTATCGCGACGTCACCCTCAGTGGCGAGCTGGCCAGCGCGCGGGAAGTGCTGCGGGCCGCGGGCATCGAACTGACGATGCCGGGTTCGGTCGACATCGTTGACGGGGACGCGGCGGCGGTGTTCGGGTGGGTCGTGCGCGAAGGAGTCACGAACGTCGTGCGGCATTCCCGGGCGACGCACTGCGCCATCACGCTCGACAAGCGCTGGATCGAGATCGTCGACGACGGCCGTGGTGGCACGGGCGGCGCCGGCAACGGGCTGACCGGGCTGCGTGAACGCCTAGCCGCTGTCGGTGGGACGGTCGAGGCGGGCGGGAACGGCCGCGGCTGGCGGGTGCGCGCCGATGTGCCGCCGCCCGCCGTTGCGACCAAGCAGGTCGTCGTCGATACCTCCGCTGCCACCGGGTGAACATCCGGCTGCTGCTCGCCGATGACCAGCAACTGGTCCGCTCAGCGCTCGCCGCATTGCTTGAGCTCGAGGACGACTTCGACGTCGTCGCCCAAGTCGGTCGCGGCGATGACGTGGTGGCGGCCGCTCGGGCAGCCGACGTCGACATCGCACTGCTCGACATCGAGATGCCCGGGCTGGACGGGCTGGCGGCCGCGGCCGCGCTCAGACACGAGATGCCGTCCTGCCGGGTGATCATCCTGACGACGTTCGGCCGCCCCGGTTACCTGCGCCGCGCGATGGAGGCCGGCGCGCTCGGGTTCGTCGTCAAGGACGCCCCGGCCGAACAGCTGGCCGACGCAGTGCGGCGGGTGGCGCGCGGGGAAAGGGTGGTCGACCCGGCCTTGGCCGCGGCCACCCTGGCCGGCGGCCAGTCCCCTCTGACCGGCCGCGAGCGCGACGTCCTGGTCGCCTCTCGGGACGGCGCTACCGTCGCCGATATCGCGAGCAAGCTGTTCCTGAGTGAGGGCACCGTGCGTAACTACCTGTCGGCGGCCATCGCCAAGACCGGGGTACGCAACCGGGTCGAGGCGATGCGGGTGGCCGACGAGCGCGGCTGGCTCTGAGCAGCGCGGCCGATCAGAGCTGGGGCGCCACGGCGCTGGCCACCAGCTCGAGGTGGTCCAGGTCGGTGAGGTCGAGCACCTGCAGGTACATCCGGGT
>JBDTXT010000120.1:0-7455 GCA_040006035.1 Pseudonocardiales bacterium
AGCAGCTGATCGACTTCATCCGCACCACGGTCGTGCATGCGGGCGGGATCACCCATCTGCGCCGCATCTTCGCGCTGGCCGAGCTGTACCACGTGCGCTCCGGTTCGCACGGTGCCACCGACCTGTCTCCGGTCTGCATGGCGGCGGCGTTGCACGTCGACGTGTCCATCCCTAACTTCGGGTTGCAGGAGTACATGCCGCACACCGAGGCGACCGACGAGGTGTTCCCGCACTCGTACTGTTTCGTCGATGGGTACCTGATGCCCGGCGAGGAGCCCGGCCTCGGCGTCGATGTCGACGAGGCGCTCGCCGCCCGCTACCCCTACCGTCCGGCGTACCTGCCGGTCAACCGGCTCACCGACGGGACGATGCACAGTTGGTGAGTTTCGACGTCCTGGTGATCGGTGAGGTGCTCGTCGAGCTCTCCACCGCCGAAGCACTGCGCTCCGGCGCGGGGCTGCGGCTCGGGTTCTCCGGCGACGCGCTCAACGTCGCGGCTGCCGCGGCGGCGGCCGGGGCCCGCACTGGCCTGCTCGCGCGAGTCGCCGACGACGAACTTGCCGACGGGCTGTTCGAGCGGGTCGCGGAGCTGGGCGTTGACACCGCGCTGCTCAAGCGGGTGCCCGGCCAGCAGGGCGTGTACATGGTGACCGCCGACCCGAGCGGCAGCCGGGAATTCGTGTATGTCCGCGGTGGCAGTGCGGGCTCGACGCTCGAGCCGGGCGACCTCGACGACGTCGACGTCTTCGGCGCCGGTGCGGTGGTCGCCAGTGGGATCACCTGCGCACTGGGCCGTCGGGCCCGTGCCACGGTGCTGCGCGCGGCCCAGCGAGCGACCCGGTTCATCTACGACCCGAACCTGCGGCTGCGGCTCACCACCGCCACTGAGGCCCGCGCGGTGTTGCGCGAGATCGCGCCGTACGCCGCGCTCGTCACACCCGCGGCACCCACCGAGACCCGGCTGCTGCTCGACACCGAGGACCCGGTAGCGGCGGCGGCGAACTGTCGCGCGCTCGGTGCCAGCGCCGTGGCGGTTACCTGCGGGCCGGGCGGAGTGGTGCTCGATTCTGGGTCCGGACCCCGCGAGCTGCCGGCCGTGCCGCCTGAGCTTCTGATCGATCAGACCGGCGCTGGTGACAGCTTCGTCGGCACGGTCGCGGCCCGGCTGGTGGCCGGCGATCCGCTCGAGTTGGCCGTGGCACTCGGCGGCGCGGCCGCGTCCTTGTCCCTGTCGGGGCAGGGCGGGACGGGACGCGTACCGTCCCTGGCCGAGACCCGCGCGCACCTTGCCGGCAACACCGCAGGGCAGGTGGCGCGATGAGCGATGCGGTAGTGCTGTTGCATCGTGACGACGATGTGGCGGTCGCGACGCGCGACGTGGCCGCAGGCAGCGCCGTGTCGACCGAGTCGCGAACCCTGACGACCCGCTCGGATATTCCGCGCGGTCACAAGATCGCGGTGCGCGACATCCCAGCAGGCGCGGCGGTGCGTAAGTACGGCCAGCCGATCGGCATCGCGACGAGCGCGATCTGTGCGGGCGAGCACGTGCACACGCACAACCTGGGCATGCCTGACGGCAGCCATGACCTCACGGTCGGTTCCGCCGCGACCGCAACCACGTCGGGCCGCGTTTCCGCCGAGGTGCCCACGTTCGACGGCATCCGTCGGCCGGACGGGCGGCCCGCCACCCGCAACTACCTGCTCGTCCTGTCCACCGTGAACTGCTCGGCCACGGTAGCCAAGCGCATCGCCGCCCAAGCCGAGGCCCGCGGGTTGCTCGACGAAGCGAACGGTGTCGACGGCATCTTCGCGCTCACCCACAGCACCGGTTGCGGCATGGCCAGCGACGGTGACGGGATGGCGATGCTGCGCCGCTCCCTGGCCGGCTACGCGCACCATCCGAACGTCGGCGGCGTGCTGGTCATGGGGCTCGGCTGCGAGGTCAACCAGGTCAGCGCGCTCAGTGCCGACCTGCACCTGCCCGCCCACGTCCCGGTACGGGCGATGACGATCCAGGAACTGGGCGGCAGCCCCGCCGCGGTGCGTGCCGGCCTGACCCAGGTCGAGCAGATGCTGGGCGAGATGCAGAACGTGCGGCGTGCGCCGATGCCGGTGTCCGAACTGGTCCTCGGCCTGCAGTGCGGTGGCTCCGACGGCTGGTCCGGGCTGACCGCCAACCCGGCGCTGGGTGTGGCCTCCGACCTGCTGGTCGAGTACGGCGGCACCTCAATCCTGGGCGAGACGCCCGAGATCTATGGCGCCGAGCACCTGCTGCTGCAGCGCGCGGTATCCGACGAGGTCGGCCAGCGGCTCATCGACCGGATCCGCTGGTGGGAGCGCTACACCGCCGACAACGGCGGCTCGATGGACAACAACCCGTCCCCGGGCAACAAGGCCGGCGGGCTGACGACGATCCTCGAGAAATCGCTGGGTGCGGTGGCCAAGGCCGGCCGCAGCCCGTTGCGCGAGGTGTACGAGTACGGCGAGCCCGTTTCCGAGCGTGGGCTTGTCTTCATGGACACTCCGGGCTACGACCCGGTGTCGGTTACCGGCATGGTCGCCGGCGGGGCGAACATCGTCTGCTTCACGACCGGCCGCGGCTCGGTGTTCGGTTGCAAGCCGGTGCCCAGCCTGAAGCTGGCCACCAACAGCGACGTCTACCGGCGGATGCCCGAGGATATGGATATCGACTGCGGCACGATCGTTGAGCAGGGCGAGTCCCTCGACGCGGCCGGCGCCCGCATCTTCCAGCGCATGATCGAGACGGCGTCGGGCCGGCCGACTGCGAGCGAGGAACTCGGCTTCGGCGACGAGGAGTTCGTCCCCTGGCAGCTCGGGGCGGTGATGTGACGCGCCGGCTCGGCTTGGACGCGCTGGACGGACTGCCGGTGGCGGCCCGGCCGCTCGTCGATCCGTCTGGCGTGTCGGTCGGGATCGTGCACCTCGGCATCGGGGCGTTTCACCGCGCGCACCAGGCCGTCTTCACCGAGGAGGCGATGGCATCTCGCGGTGACTTGTCGTGGGGGGTGTGCGGCGTCAGCCAGCGCAGCCGCACCGTCGTCGACCAGCTCGCGCCGCAGGACGGGCTGTACGCGGTGCTCGAACGATCAGCCGCCGGGGCGAACGCACGCGTCGTCGGCTCGGTGCGTGAGGTGCTGTGCGCGGCCGACAGCGTCAGCGGCGTGCTCGACCGGATCGCAGCGCCCAGCACCCGCATCGTCACGCTCACCGTCACCGAGAAGGGTTACCGGCTGCGGCCGGCCACCGGTCACCTCGACCTGGCCGACAGCGAGGTGGTGGCCGATCTGGTCGGCCGCCCACCGCGTACCGTCATCGGTCAGCTCGTGCGCGGTCTGGAGCGCCGGATGCACCACGATGCCGGTCCGCTGACCGTGGTGTGCTGCGACAACTTGCCTGCCAACGGGGTGGTGGTGCGGCGGCTCGTCGGCGACTTCTGTGCCCGCCTGCCTGACTCGCCGGGGCTGACGGAGTGGATCGCTCAGTCCGTGCGCTTCCCGTCCACCATGGTCGACCGCATCGTCCCCGCCACCGCCGCCAACGACCGGGCCGAGGTGACCCGCGTGCTCGGCCTGCGGGATGAAGGCACGGTGGTGGCCGAGCCGTTCCGGCAGTGGGTGATCGAAGACGACTTCGCCGCCGCCCGGCCGGCGTGGGAGCAGGCTGGCGCGACGCTGACCGACGACGTGGGCCCGTACGAGACGATGAAGCTGCGGCTGCTCAACGGCAGCCATTCCACCCTGGCCTATCTCGGGGCGCTGGCCGGTTGCGAGTTCATCGCCCATGCTGTGCGCGCTGCACGGCTGGCCGAACTCGTGCACCGGCTGATGGCCGACGAGGTCCGCCCGACCCTCGCCGTACCGGCCGGCTTCGACGTCGCCGATTACAGCGCGAACCTGCTCGAGCGCTTCGCCAACCCGGCCTTGAAACACCGGACGATCCAGGTCGCCATGGACGGCAGCCAGAAACTGCCGCAGCGTCTGCTGGGTACGGCACGCGACCTGCTGGCCGGGGGTGACTCGCCACGGTTCGTCGCGTTCGCCGTCGCGGGCTGGATGCGCTACGTGACTACGGGGCACAGTGAGACGGGTACGCCGTTGCCCGTCGACGACCCGCTGGCGGCGCGCATCGCGGCTGTCACGGCAGGCGCCGACTCGCCGGGTGCGGTGTGCGACGCGCTGCTCGGGCTCACCGAGATCTTCGGCCAGGACCTGTCCGTCGACCCGCAGTTCTGCGGCCTGGTCCTCGACGGCCTCCAGCGGCTGACCCGCGACGGCGTCGCCCCCGCGGTCCGCGCCCTCCTCGCCGCCTGAGCCCCTCGCCCCACCCCGGAGCGTCGTCCGACCCGTGATCAGCTAGCAGTTGGAGCGATATCCGACGGCAACTCTTCGATGATCACCGAGAACCCGACAATATACGTAAGTCCTAATTGTCAATTGAATAGTTGCGTTATAGGACTAATTATGGCTAGGGTGCAACTAGGACGACACACCTGGAGGCAGACGTGAGCAGCACCTGCGACATCGACGAGAACCCGATCGAATCGGCGCCGGAGCGCCAGGCCGCGCCGGCCACGACCGATCGATCCCGACGGATCGCGCTGTATGTGCTGTGCGTGGGGATGCTCATGATCGTTCTCGACGCCACCGTCGTGAATGTCGCGCTGCCCTCCATCCAGGACGACCTCGGCTTCTCCACCGGCAGTTTGGCGTGGGTTGTCAACGCCTACCTCATCGCCTTCGGCGGTCTCTTGCTGCTCGCGGGGCGCTTCGGCGATCTCATCGGCCGCCGCACGGTTTTCCTCACCGGCCTATCGGTCTTCGTGGCCGCCTCCCTGCTGTGCGGCCTCGCTCAGGACCAGACCCTGCTGGTGGCAGCCAGGTTCCTCCAGGGCATCGGCGGTGCGATGACGTCGGCCGTGATCCTCGGCATGATCGTCACGATGTTCCCTGAGCCCCGAGAGCAGGCCAAAGCAATCGGCGTTTATGCCTTCGTCGCCTCCGCAGGCGGGGCCGTGGGCCTGCTCGCCGGCGGCGTGCTGACGCAGGCCATCAACTGGCACTGGATCTTCTTCATCAACATCCCGATCGGCATCGCCACCGCAGTGCTCGCCACGCGACTACTGCCGAACGACAGGGGCCTGGGCTTCGGGAGTGGAGCGGACGTGCCCGGTGCTGTGCTCGTGACCGCGGCGCTCGTACTCGGCGTCTACACGATCGTCGAGCCGGCCGCCAAGGACGGCTGGACGGGCGGGCGAACGCTGCTGCTCGGCGCCGTCTCGCTGGGCTTGCTCGCCGCGTTCTGCGCCCGCGAGGCGACGGCACGCAACCCGTTGATGCCGTTGCGGATCTTCCGGTCCCGCAACATCACCGGAGCGAACATCGTGCAGGTGCTCGGCGTCGCCGGGATGTTCGGCATGTTCTTTCTCGGCGCGCTTTACCTGCAGCGAATCCTCGGCTACGACGCGCTCGAGATCGGCCTGGCCTTCCTGCCGGTGACGGTCATCATGGGCACCCTCTCGGTGCGCTACTCCGAACGGCTGGTCATGCGCTACGGCGCGCGCACCATGCTGTTCCCAGGCTTCGCCCTGATCATCGCCGGGCTGGTCTGGTTCGCCCAGGCTCCGGTGAACGGCCAGTACGTCACCGATGTCCTGCCCACGATGATCCTGCTCGGCACCGGCGCCGGCCTCAGCTTCCCCGCGCTCATGGGACTGGCTATGTCCGGTGCGAAGCCTGAGGACGCCGGGCTCGCCTCTGGGCTGGTCAACACCACCGCGCAGGTCGGCGGCGCGCTGGGGCTGGCCGTGCTCGCGACCGTGGCCACGTCGCGCACGACTCATCTCGTTGCTGACGGACACCCGATGGCGTCGGCGTTGACAAGCGGCTACCACCTCGCGTTCTGGATCGCGGCCGGGCTGATGACGGCCGGACTCGTGGTCGCGGCCACCGTCCTGGAGTCGCCGCCCGTCCCTGACCAGAACGCGGTGACCAAGGATGATCTCGCCCATGCCACCACCTGACCGGAGGACCCGATGAGCCTGAGCGAAGCCAAGATCAGTCCACAGATGGCGGTCACCGACATGGCTCGAGCGCGCGAGTTCTACGAAGGCAAGCTCGGCCTGTCGGGAGACACCTCGAAGGGCAACACCGGTGCCTACCGCTGCGGCGACGGCACGGTACTGTCGGTGTACGAGTCGCCCGCACACGCCGGCAAGACAACGGCGACGCAGGCGCGATGGGACGTCGACGACATCGAACGGCTCGTCGACGACCTGAGCGCGAATGGGGTCGTGTTCGAGCAGTACGACGAGCCGGTTCGGACCGACCCGAAGGGTATCCACGACACCGGCTACAGCAAGATCGCCTGGATCAAAGACCCCGACGGCAACACCTTCGAGCTCAGCCAGGCGTACTAGTGCGCCGGTGTTCCATGCGCATCGCACCGCTGAGCGCCGGACGCGCGTCAGCCATCTTGCGGGGTGATCGTCAGCACGGCACGGCCGGCCAGAGTGGCGAGCACCTTGGCCTGCTTCGGCTCGAGTTGTAGTACGTCAGCCAATTCGTCCACCGACATAGACAGCGTCGCCGCCCCCGGCGACGGCGCTGTGGCGTCGGCGACGGCACCGAAGCGCGCGTCGAGAAGCGCCTCGACCTCGGCAGCGGTTCGCGGGTCGTCGGCCCCCCACTCCGCGAGCAGCACGACCACGTCGAGCGGAAGATCCAGCACCGCCGCCAGCTGTGCCTGCAACAGATCGACGTCTGGCAGCGTGCGCGTCTCGGCGACCGTTTCCAGCCGGTAGCCCGAGCCCATCTCTTCGCGCTCGCCCACGACGAAGATGACGTCCGATGCCCGGACGAGCAGCTCGAGCGCCATCTCGATGTCGCCGCGACGCAGCGCCACCCAAAGGCCGCCCGGCAGCGGCGAGCGGCCGGTGTCGGCCCCGGCGAAGGTCACCTCCAAGGCCGCGTCGTCGGTGCCCGCACGGGCCTCGCGACCCTGCACCAGCAGCGCGAGTGCACCGACGGCCGCGCTCGCGCTGGCCAGCAGCAGATCGAATTCGTGCAGCCGCTCGCGGCGCTGATCGTCCTTCGTCGCCGGCATGGCTGACATTCTGCCGCCGATTGCCGCTCAGTCGCCGCATTTGGCGCCTGGCAGCTCGCCGGTGCCAGCAATGTCATCCCGCCCGGCGCGCCGTCAGCTGACCCGCAGCTCCGCTTCCAGGCCGCCGATGATGGAGTTGCCGATGGCGGTCAGCTGCTGGATCTGCTCGCGGCTGAGCCGGTCAATGACGTGCTGACGCACCATCGCCACATGGCTCGGCGCGGCGGCACTGAGCACCTCGAAACCCTTCTCGGTCAGGTGGGCCAGCTGACCGCGACGATCGGTGGGGCAGTCAGCCCGCTCGACCCAACCGCGCTCCTGGAGGCGGTCGAT